>DASUXU010000092.1:0-18634 GCA_036377735.1 Longimicrobiales bacterium | reverse complement strand
TTCTGCTTCTTCAACAACATCGCGATCGCAGCGCGCGCACTGCAGGCCGTGCACGGCATACAGCGCATCATGATCGTCGACTGGGATGTGCATCACGGCAACGGCACGCAGGACCTCTTCTACTGCGACCCGTTCGTGTATTTCATCTCGACACACCTGAGCCCGCATTACCCAGGCACCGGCATGGAGTACGAGCGCGGCGCCGGCGCCGGTGCGGGTACCACGCGCAACGTTCCACTGCCGCACGGTACCACTGTCGCACAGTACCGGGCCGCGTTCACCGCAGCGGTGGATGCCGCGATGTCCGAGTTCGACCCCGAGTTCCTCCTCGTATCCGCCGGCTATGACTGCCTCGCCGGTGACCCGCTCGGCGGCCTCCCGCTCGAGCCCGCCGACATGCACGCACTCACACGCGAGCTCCTGACGCACGCCCGCGCCCGCATGGACGGCCGCATGGTCCTCCTCCTCGAAGGCGGCTACAACCCCAGGCGCGTCGGCGCCGGCGTAGTAGACACCCTCCGCGCCCTCACCGACCTCCCACCAAAGAACCTTTAGCCATTAGCCCATTAGCCATTAGCCATTAGCCATTAATCCGTTTAGATTCCGTGAGGGAGAAACCCCAGATCAGAGGATTCCGTGGCTACTGTTCCACCCCGTGACTACGCCCGTCTGAAGCGCGATCTGCCGGAGATCCAGGCCGCACTTGCCGAGCTCGGCCTCGACGCCTGGCTGCTCTACGACCTGCACGCCCGCAATCCTGTCGCTGCCAACCTCATAGGCATGGGCGACATGTCACGCCGTTTCTTCGTCGTTATCCCGCGCACCGGTGACCCGGTCGTGCTCGCGCACGGCATCGAGGAGGCGCCGTGGGCGAAGTGGCCGTGGAAGAAGACGGTGTACGTCGGCTGGAAGCCGCTCGAGGAGAAGCTGAATGCCGCGCTCGGCGGCATGAAGCGCGTCGCAATGGAATATTCCGATGGCGACGCCGTCCCGGCCGTGGACTACATCCCGGCGGGCGTAGCGGACCTGGTGCGCGCATCCGGTGTGCAGATCGTCTCGTCCGGCGACCTGGTCACGCGTTTCTACTCGCGCTGGAACGACGAAGACCTCGCCTCGCACCGCCGCGCTGCGGTGATCCTCGCGCAGGTCGCCAATGCGCAGATGCTGCGGCTCGGCCGCGCGATCAATGCGGGCGACAGCGTGACGGAGGTGCAGTTCGGGCAGTGGGTCGCGGAGGACGCGCGGCAGCACGGCCTGCACGAGGGCGTGGACTGCATACCTGCAACCGGCCTCAACGCGGCGGATCCGCATTATGCACCCATCGGCAACGGCGCGACGTTCGTGAAGGGCGACGTGGTGCTGCTCGATCTGTGGGGCAAGGAGCAGGAAGCCGCGATCTTCGCGGACCAGACGTGGATGGGCTATCTCGGCGATACGGTGCCGGAGCGCATTGCGCAACTGTTCGGTGTCATCCGCGACGCGCGCGATGCGGCAGTGAAGCATGTCACGTCCGAGTGGGGCACCGGCCGGCCGATCCCCGGCGGCGACCTGGATGACGCCGCAAGGAACGTCGTGAAGGCCGCCGGCTACGGCGAGTATTTCATCCATCGCACGGGCCACTCGATAGACCGCGAGATCCACGGCATGGGTCCGAACATCGACAACCTCGAGACGCGCGAGACCCGGCTGCTCATTCCGCGCATCGGCTTCTCCATCGAGCCCGGCATCTACATCCCGGGCGATGTCGGACTCCGCACGGAGATCAACGTCTACATCGGCGAGAACGGACCCGAAGTCACGACGCCCTCCCCGCAGCAGACAGTCCTGGCGCTGCTCGGCTCATGAGCGCAACGGAGGACGAAGCGGAAGTCGGCGCCGACGCCTCCGGCGCCAGGGCCCGCCTGGGTTCGGGGCAGGCGATCTATTTCTACGGCATTGCGCGCGCAAAGAGCTGGCGCGGCGGCCGCATCGCGACGGTGGATGGCGAGGATGTCATGCGCATCCGATATCGCGATCTGGAAGCGATCGTGCGGCCAGTCCCGTACGAGATCCCGCCGCACACGCCGGAGCTCCTCGAGGCGCATCAGCGCGTGGTCGAGAACGCCATGCGACGGAGCACCATCCTGCCCGCACCGTTCGGCGTCATCTTCCGCGGCCGGCGCCAGCTCATCCGCGTGCTGCAGGAGCAGTATCTCGTGCTCGACGAGGGGCTGTCCTTCGTCGACGGCCACTGGGAGCTGCGCCTCCACGTCACACCCACGGCGCCCGGCGAGCCGGCGGACGAGCTGAGCGATCTCGCGATGGAGTGCTACTCCGAGCTCCGCCGCCACGCGCGCGCAGCGGTGCCGCTGCAGCGTGAGGGCAAGCGCATCCTGACTGCTGCATTCCTCGTGGACCGCTCGACGTGGATCGAGTTCGTCGAGCGCGCGGACGACCTGGGCTCCACGCACCGCGAGCTCGCGTTCGACGTCACGGGTCCCTGGCCGCCGTACGATTTCGTCCGAACCATAGCCTGATGCTCGTCGACGTCGCGCTCCCGCTCCCCGTGCCGCGGACGTTCACGTACCTGGCGCCGGGCGAACGGATCGCGCCGGGCACACGCGTGCGCGTGCCCTTCTCGGGAAGACGCCTGGTCGGCTGGGTCGTCGGCGAGGCGACTGTGCCGAAGGATATGAGCCGGCTCAAGCAGGTCGAGCGCGTGCTCGAGAACGAGCCCAGCGTGCCCGCAGACCTGCTCGCGCTCTGCAGATGGATCGCCGAATACTACTGCACACCGCTCGGCATAGTCCTGCGCGCCGCACTTCCCGCCGCGCTCTCCGACAACGCCCGCCTCGCCCCGCCCGTGAAGACGCGGCAGGTTCTGCAGATCATCAGGCCGCTCGAGAGCCTGCAGCAGCGCGATACGGTGTTCGGCCGCGCGCAGCGGCAGCGCGAGGGCTACGAGGCTGTCGAGGCCGCTGGCGGCCGCATGGACGTGTCACACCTCACGAGCTACCTCGGCTTCTCCGCTTCGGTACTGCGTGCACTCGTCGACAAGGGGCTCGCGTCGATCACGGAGGAGCGGGTGCTGCGCGACCCGTTCGCGGACACACCGCCGCCGCCCCCGACCTCGCACAGCCAGACCGCCGACCAGTTCGCCGCGCTCGCTGCGCTGCGCGCGGCTGCCGTCGCACGGGATCCACAACCGTTCCTCCTGTTCGGCGTTACCGGCTCGGGCAAGACACTCGTCTATATCGAGCTGCTCAGGACCGTTGTGAAGGAGCAGGGCAGGGGGGCGATCGTGCTCGTGCCGGAGATATCCCTCACGCCTCAGACCGTGGCAAGATTCCGCGCTGAGTTCGGCGACGTGATCGCGGTGCTGCACTCCGCGCTGTCGGACGGCGAGCGCTACGACGCGTGGCGCGCACTGCACGACGGCGACCGCCGCATCGCGATCGGCGCGCGCTCGGCGATCTTCGCTCCCGTCCGCGACCTCGGCGCCATCATTGTCGACGAGGAGCACGAAAGCAGCTACAAGCAATCGGAATCGCCGCGCTACCACGCGCGCGAGGTTGCAGTCGTCCGGGCGCGGGAGGCGGGTGCGGTCTGTGTGCTCGGCAGTGCCACACCCGCGCTCGAGAGCTGGTCCAATGTGCTGAACGGGAAGTATGGCCTGCTCGAGCTGCCTGCGCGTGTGGAGGGGCGGCCACTTCCGCCGGTGCACGTTATCGACGTGCGCACGGGTGAGCGCGGCGGTCGCAGCTTCGACATCCTCTCTGCGCCGCTCGTGGCAGCGATTCAGGAACGGCTGGAGCGGCGGGAGCAGGTGATCCTGCTGCTCAACCGCCGTGGCTACGCGAGCTTCATGCAGTGCCGCAGCTGCGGTCATGTCTGGCAGTGCGCGGACTGCAACGTGTCGCTCACGTATCACCGCGGCCGACGCCGCCTCGTCTGCCACTACTGCTCCGCCGAGCACGCCATCCCGTCGCAGTGCGACCAGTGTCGCTCAACGGAGCTGTCCCACCGCGGCGTCGGCACGGAACAGGTCGAGCGCCATGTCGCGGAGGTCTTCCCGCACGCGCGCATCGCGCGCATGGACGTCGATACCACGTCCGCCAAATGGTCACACCACGACATCCTGGAGCGCGTCGGCGCCGCCGAGATCGACATCCTGCTCGGCACGCAGATGATCGCAAAGGGCCTGGACTTCCCGAATGTCACACTGGTCGGCGTCGTCAATGCGGATGTCGCCATGAACCTGCCTGACTTCCGCGCGAGCGAGCGCACGTTCCAGCTGCTCACACAGGTCGCGGGCAGGGCGGGGCGCGGGCCGAAGGGCGGGGACGTGTTCGTGCAGACCGCACTGCCGCACCACTATGCCATCAAGGCCGCGGTGCAGCACGATTACCGCACGTACGCGGAGCGCGAGCTGTCCGAGCGCATGGGGCCCGGTTACCCGCCGCACACTCGCATGGCGAACATCATCATCAGCGGCACCGACGAGATCGCCGTGCAGGAAGCCGCCGAGCACCTCGCCGGATGGATCGAAGACCTCGTCGCAAGACACGCCGTCCGCGACCTGCTCATGACCGGACCGGCGCCATGTCCCGTGGACCGCATCCGTGGACGCTGGCGCTGGCACGTGCTCATCCGCTCCGGCAGTCCCGGCCCGCTCGGCGCCACCTGCCGCGAGATCCAGTACCGCTACGCGCTGCCGTCCAGCCGGGCCGAACTGCGTCTCGTGCTCGATCGCGATCCGGTATCGCTGCTGTAACCAGCGCAACGCGCGGTGCCACCACACCATTCGCGCGGCACGGCCGCACCATGTGTATTGAAACTATTCGCGGCCGGACATACTATTAGTCGTGGTCGCCGCTCTCCCCCTACGCGACGGCTTGGGAGGCTTGCAGAACCGTATGGGCGTACTCGCACTCAATGCGTCGTTCGAGCCGCTGACGATCCTGCCCATAAAACGGGCGCTCCGGCTCGTGATCGACGAGAAGGCCGAGATCCTCGAAGTCGATGAAGGTCGCGTCTTTCATTCCGAAAGACGCGCGCTCGACTGCCCGGCTGTCATACGTCTGAAACGTTTCGTCCACGTCCCCCGCAAGTTCCGCCGCCAGGTCACCAACACGTTCCTTTTCGCCCGCGACAGTTATCGCTGCCAGTACTGCGGCCGCCATCGCACCGAGCTGCGCGGACGCGAGTTCCTGACGCGCGATCACGTCATACCCATCTCGCGCGGCGGACTCAACACCTGGCACAACGTCGTAACCGCGTGCTCGCCCTGCAACAACCGCAAGGGAAGCCACCTCGGCTCTGAGCTGGGAATGATCCCGCTGCACTCGCCGCACGAGCCCAACTACGTCGAGCTCGTGTGGGCAGTCCGCAGAATCACCACCGTGCAGGCCAAGTACATCCGCATGTTTTATGGGGAGGATGTGCTGCGCGCGCTGCAGGCGAAGAGCGGCGGTCTGGACGACCACGCGCTCCGCGTGATCGCCTGAACACAACCCGCCTGAGCGCGTAACCTTCGTACCGCCAGCGCGCTCTACTGCGTCATCAGCACCGCGCCCGCCACGACCATCACCGCCAGCACAATGCCGAGGATGAAGAGCAGGACGAGCGGGAGCAGAATGGCCGCTGCGGACCGTCCTGTCGTCGTCCGGTGTGCCTCGCGCAGTCCGATCGTTGACACCACGATGCACCAGATGAAGCCGACGAGCGCACCGATGTAGGGAATGATCCCGAACAGCATCGGGCTGTATGCGTACCCGTAGGTCTCCACCGTACGCGAATAGGGGCCACGCTGTGTGGTGAGCATCATCAGCATCAGGTGCGTCACGGCTGCCCCCACGAACAGGGCGACCAGCTGGTAGAGTGGCGTGAGCAGGAACGAGATTACCGGCGCCATCCCAAGCAGCGCGCCGAACGGGCTGTTGAGCACCTCGGGGTCCAGCTCCGGCCGGGGCAGGATCTGGCTCCAGAAAAGTCCCGCTGCACCGAGCGCGATCCCAACCAGCAGATAGTAAAGGATGCTGGGCCCCATGCGGGGCTCGGCTGGGAGGCTGCGGAAGAACTCCGTCGGATGGAAGGTGGACTCCTTCCAGGTCCGCCCGAGCGCCGCAATCGGTCCCTCTTCGGCGCGTGGCGGCCATGGAAACGAAGAGGCCGGCGAGGTGAAGGTCTCGTCCGGCGTGGGGGCTTCGGCGTCGAAGGTGTTTTCGTTCATGTTCTCAGGCGACCGGAGGTGGCAGGAACCGGTGGACCTTGGCGACAAGGCCGCGAATATCGACCGGCTTTCGGACGAAATCGTCAGCGCCGGCCTGGAGCGCCAGCTGCTGCGCACCCTCCATGGCCGTGACGGCTATGATCGGCATGTTCGCCGTCCGGGCATCGCCGCGCAAGGCACGCGTCGCCTCGAACCCATCCATCTCCGGCATCATGATGTCCATCAGGACCAGATCCGGCGTCTCACTGATCGCGATCTCCACCGCCTGCCTTCCGTCCACCGCCACGAGAACCCGGTACCCGAAGGCCTCGAGCAGAGCTCGCAGCGCGTCACGGCTGTCCAGGTGGTCTTCTGCGACCAGGATCGTGGTCGGGCTCTGTCCACTGATGCCTGGCATGTTATTCGGACGAGCCTGCTGCATGACCTTCTAACCTTCAGGGAGGCGGCATCGCACTCGTAACTTCGTGGTGACCGCGAGCGGCAATTTCCGCGCCCCGCCCCCTTTTGCGAGACACCGCGACTGGACGGCCGCACGTGCCCGTCCCTAGCTTCACTCCATGCACTACGCGCTTCTGACACGGGAAGTCATGTTCGCCGCCGCGCATCGCTACCACCGACCGGAGTGGTCGGACGAGCGCAACCGCGCGGTGTTCGGGGCGTGCAACAATCCGGTGGGGCACGGCCACAGCTACCGCCTCTGCGTCTCCGTTCATGCCGCAGTGGATCCGGAGACGGGATTCTCGACGGACCTGGCAAAGCTGGATGCACTGCTGCGCTCGGTCGTGACGGAGCCGCTCGATCACCAGCATCTCAACCACGCCGTGCCGGCATTTGCGGACGGCGGGATGATACCGACGAGCGAGAATATCCTGATCTACCTGTGGCCCCGCATCGCGGACGGCCTGCCGCCCGGCTCCACCCTGCGCAGCCTGCGGCTCTACGAGGACGCATCCCTCTACGTCGATTATTTCGGCGGCGCACTGCCGTGAGCGTGCCCGTGGACGGACATTCCGCGGAGATACCGGACTTTGCGCGCGACACGCGCACCGTGATAATCGACGGCGACGAGTGGATCGCCCGCCTCGCCGGGGGTGGTGCCGCCGGCTCCGGCGCGTTCGGTCTCGCGCTGATAGAGTCGATCGAGTTCGCTCCCGCAACGACACCTGACAGGCCCGCGCGCGAGGCCCTCGTGCAGCGCGGCTGCTTCGCAATGCTCCACGATTCGGAGCTGGTCAAACTTTTTCACACCGCACCGCCGCCCGCCAGACGGCGGTCACTGGAGGACCGGAATTGAGCTCTGTCACACGTCCAAGAATACTTACCGGGGACCGGCCGACCGGCCGCCTTCATCTCGGCCACTGGGTCGGCAGCATTCAGAACCGCGTCCGGCTGCAGGATCAGTACGACTGCTATTTCATCATTGCAGATCTCCACACGCTGACCACACGCCCCGAGAAAGAGTCCATTGCGGAGCTTCCCACCAACATCCGTGAGATGGTGCTCGACTACCTGGCCGCCGGCATCGATCCCGAACGCTCCACGATTTTCGTGCAGTCCGCGGTGCCGGAGACCGCGCAGCTGAACCTCATCTTCGAGATGCTGATATCGCTGCCCCGTCTCGAGCGTGTGCCGTCCATCAAGGAAATGGCGGAGGCCGCGCACCTGGACGTCATGCCGTTCGGACTCATCGGCTATCCCGTCCTCCAGGCTGCCGACATCCTCCTGCCGCGTGCCACCGTCGTGCCCGTCGGCAAGGACAACGTGCCCCACGTCGAGATCACGCGCGAGATCGCGCGCCGATTCAACTACCTCTATGGCGACACGTTCGTCGAGCCCGAACCGCTCGTCAGTGATGTTGCATCACTGCCCGGCATCTACGGCACTCAGAAAATGTCGAAGTCGCTCGACAACGCGATCATGCTGTCCGACCCCAGCGAAGAAGTGCGGCAGCGCGTCATGAAAATGTTCACCGACCCCAACCGCGTACGTGCGGACGTACCGGGGCAGGTGGACGGAAACCCCGTCTTCACCTACCATGACGCGTTCAACACGAACCGCGACGAGGTCGAGGACCTCAAGACGCGCTATCGCGAAGGGCGAGTCGGTGACGTCGAGGTGAAGAAGAAGCTGTTCGCCGCCATCGAGACCGTGCTCCAGCCCATGCGCGAACGCCGCGCGGCCTTCGAGCAGCAGCCCGATCTCGTGGCGGACATCCTGCACGATGGGAACACGAAGATGCGCACGGTCGCACGGGAGACCATGGAGCGCGTCCAGGAAGCCATGGGGTTCACTTACTACCGCCGGTGATCGGCATGATCACCCTGAAGAGAGAGGCAGCCATGAACCTTCGAAATACTGCGACACTGATCGCACTCGCCGTCTGCGGCGCGCTCGCGGCATGCGCGGGCGCCAGCACCGAGACCAGTGGATCCACATCCTCGCCGGACGCCGTCAACGCGTCGGTCGGCTGCTCGACGCAGCCCGGCTCTCAGCCGCTCGCCGAGCGGGCAAGTCCCTTCGACTCCACGCGCATCACTCTCGGCAGTGATGTCGCAAAGGTCTGCTACAGCCGGCCCTCCGCGAAGGGACGCGTGGTATTCGGTGAGCTCGTGCCCTTCGACAAGCTGTGGCGCACAGGCGCTAACGAGCCAACCATCATTCACACTCCGGTCGCTGCAGACATTGCAGGCATCCGTGTCGAGCCGGGTTCCTATTCGCTCTACACGATCCCCGGCGAATCACAGTGGACCATCATCGTCAACCGGTCCATCACGCAGTGGGGTCACGAAGGTACGTACACCCCCGCCGTCCAGGCGCAGGAAGTGGGTCGTGCGCAGGTCGGTACACAGCGCCTCGACAACCATGTCGAGACCTTCACCATCAGGTCCGAGCCGGCCGCGAGCGGCGCCAGCCTGATCCTCGAGTGGGAACGGACGCGGGTCGTGATCCCTGTCCGTCGGGTCGGCTGATCTTCCGTACACAGATGCCGTTCGCCCCAGCCAGCCCGCCGGTCGTCCCGGCCGTGTCACACGGTCCGTGGGCCAGGCGTTCTCTGGGTGGCACGGATGGAAGGGTAAGGCGTTGAGCTTCGATTCCCTGTTTGAGGCCCTTTATCCGTCTGTTTATCGGTATGTGCTCCGGCTGACCGGTGACTCGGATGTGGCGGAGGACGTGGCGCAGGAGGCGTTCGTGCGGCTGCTGCGGCAGACGCTGCCGGAGGGAGAAGTCCGGCCGTGGCTGTTCACGGTGGCGACGAACCTGGTCCGGGACGGGGCGAGGAAGTCGGAACGGCGCGTGCGTTTGCTGGCAGGCGCGCCGCAGCTCGTGACGCGGCCGATGGCGGCGGACGAGCAGGTGGAGCAGAAGGAGAACGTGGATGCGGTGCGGAACGTGCTTGACCGTCTCCCGGAGCGGGACCGCCAGCTTCTCCTGATGCGGGAGGAAGGTTTCAAGTACGAGGAAATCGCCCGGGTGGTGGGGGTGGCGCCGGCATCGGTCGGCACGTTGATCGCGCGGGCATTACGGAAATTTACGGCGCTTTACGAAGCGACTGAGGTATTGGATGAACCACGCGGGTGAAGGCCTGCTGCAGGCGTATGTCGACGGTGAGCTGACGGCGGAGGAAAAATCCTCGCTGGCGGCGCACCTCGGCACGTGTGCGGTATGTGAAGCCGAGCTCGACGGGTTGAGGGCGGCTGGAGCGGTCGTGCACGAGGCGTTGTCGCTCCTGGATGCGCCAGTCCCGTTGGCACGGGCGAGAGAGGCATTTGCCGGACGGGCGGAGATCCGGCCCCCGGCGTCGCAGATCGAGTTCCCGATCAGGCGGCGTGGCGCCTTCGGGATCACTGCGGCGTCGGGTGGCCTGGCACGCGCGGCAGCGCTGGTGCTGCTGGTTGCCGGCAGTGCAGCTGCCGTAATTCCGGGCTCGCCTCTCCGTCGCTGGCTGGAGCAGGGGATCGACCGGATCGCGGCCGTCATCACGGGCCGTACCGAAACGCCGGCTGTGGTTACCACGGCGCCTGCGCCGGTACCGCCAGTCGAGGAAACGTTCGTACCCGGGGCTGAGATGTCCGTGGCGCCGTCAGGTGGCGCGGTGCGGATCGCGGTCCAGGCGACGGGTGGCGAGCTGCGCGTTTTCCTGGTGGATGCCGCCGCGGTCAGTGTTCAGACGGACTCGAGCGCGCACGACGCCAGCTTTCGCAGCGGGCGTGGACGTCTGGATGTCCTGAATGCGGGCGAGTCGGTGGTGGTGATTCGTCTGCCGCGCTCGGTCATGCGCGCAACGATCGAGGTCAATGGATCGCCATACCTCACGAAGGACGGGGACCAGTTACGCACGGAAGGTCCGCTCATCCGTCGCAGCAGCGACGAGATCGTGTTCCGCACGGGATCCTGAGCGGATCAACGGCGTAGGAGAAGGGACCCGGCCGATTTGCACGGCGGGGTCCCTTTGTGTTATCTACCTGTTGAATGTCCCTCATGATGACTCCGCTGGTCCTCGCTCTCTCCGCCGTGACCGCAATGCAGCAGCTGCCGGCTGCCACTGCGATATCGGGACAGGTGCGCAGCGCGGCCACGATGGAGCCGCTGCCGTACGCGGTCGTGGAAGTCATCGTCGAGCGACGCGCGATCATCCGCACGCAGACGGACAGCAACGGCTACTACCTGCTGCGTGACGTGCCCATCGGCAAGCCGCTGATCATTCGCGCTGCCCACATCGATCACGCCCCGCTGGAAAACGGCTTCACCCTCTACGGCCTGAGACCTCCCCTCAATTTCGAGCTTGAAGTCAGGCCGGTTGCCATCCCCTATGTCGCGGGGCGTACCGCGGAACGGGGACTGCGCGACACACTGGCCGCGTCCAGTGCTGACCTCAGTGCGGCCGCCGCGCGCGCAATGGAGACATCGCCCGGGGTAGCGGAGCTCGGACTGGCCGAGGCGGTTCGCGATGTGCCCGGCCGGGATCCTGCCGATCCTGCTGACGTCCTGTACGTCCGTGGCGGCGCCGCCGATCTGAAGCTCGTGCTGCTGAACGGCGCGCCCGTGTATTCGCCGTTCCACATCGGCGGCCTTATCAACGCGCTGGACGGGGATGTGCTGCGTTCCGCCACACTGTATCTCGGCGGCGCACCCGCGCGCTATGACGGCGGTCTCTCGTATGTACTGGACATGGAGACGCGAAGCGGCCGGACGTCCGCGCCGCACGGGCAGCTATCCCTGGACATGCTCGCGTCGCAGGCGAACGTGGAAGGGCCGATCGGTAAACGGGTCGCTTTCATTGGCAGCGGCCGTTCCGTGCACGGTCTCGGTACCGGACCCTTCTTCCCCGGGTCCTTCCCGTATGGCTACGCTGACGCGATCGGTCGCGCCGACATCGCGATCGGACGGAACGCCGGCGTGAGTGTGACGGGGTTCTGGAATCACGAGCGGGTCCGGCTCGATGATCAGGCGCTCGAGGGCGACGCGGCGTGGGGCAACCAGGCCGGCTCGATCCGCTACGTCGGTCTGATCCGCAGCACGAACATGCTGCTCACACTGGGCAGCGGACATTTCCGGACACAGCTGCCGCTGGGCGGCCTGCGTCCGCTCCTCACTGTCGGCATCTCGGACCGCGAACGCTTTGCTGCAGACTTCGATCGCATGGCCGGCCCCGTCCGTCTCCACTTCGGCGGGTCGCATGATCGCCAGACGTTCGAGTATCGCGCGCTCTCGAGTCTGCCGGGGCCCGACTCTCTGCGCGTGCGCAGTACCGGTGCCGGCAATGTCACCGGCGTCTACACCGAGGCGAGCTTCACAGCGTTGAGCCGGCTGCGTGTGCGTGGTGGCATGCGCGCCGACGTGTTCTCTCTCTCTCCCGCCGTCCGCCTCGCGCCACGCGTTTCTGCAACACTGCTGCTCACGGACCGCGCCGCACTCAGCCTAGCGGCCGGACGTTATCGACAGTACGTCCGCGCCCCCAATCGCTCCACGATCTTTCTCGGATCACCGGTCCCCGACTCGACCAGCGGACCGCCGCTCGCCGTCGCGAAGTCCACGCATCTCGCGATGGCACTCACACAGGAGCTGCTTGAGGGCGTGCGGCTCGGGCTCGAGGGTTACTACAAGCAGTATGACAATCTGCCATCCGAGAATGGTGAGCGGGCGGACGCATCCGGCATCGATATCTGGCTCCGCCGCAACGCGGGCTCGTACCGCGGCTGGCTCGGCTACTCTCTCGGCTGGGTCTGGTCCGTGGATGATCCGCCCGGCAACACCAGTCGCGATTTCTCCGGCCGCCAGCTCGTCAATGCGGGTGTGGAAGGACCGCTCATCGCGGGCGGCCGCTTCAATGTGCGGGTGAGCTATGGTTCCGGTCTCCCGTACACGGCAGTGCCGGAACCGGAAGCAACGCCTCCCGTGTTCGGCGTCATGCAGATGGTCACTGCAGGTGGCAGCACCGTGTCCGCTGCCGATGGCGAGCCCGCCGACACATACCTGCGCGTCGACGCGGAGATTGCACGTGCGTGGTCAGGGGAGTATCGCGGCAGCCACTACACGTTCATGCCGTATCTGCGCGTCATCAACGCGCTCGACCGCAGGGACGCACTGTTCTACAGGTTCGATCAGGCCAGCAACTCCGCTGAGCCGCTCGGTGACCTGCCGATACTTCCGATTGTCGGGCTGGAGTGGCGCTTCTAGGGCTAGCGTTTCGGGCGTAGCGTTACATCCTGGCGGTATTTGTCGTACACCTTCTTGTCGATCTCACCCGCGGCGTACTTTTCTTCGAGGACTTCCTGCGCCTGCTTCTCGAAGGTCTTCCGCCGTCGCCCTCGCTCCGCAAGCAGCCATAACAGGAGGATCAGCGCGGCGTATTCGGTGAACGGGCTGTACGGGGCGGGGGTGTCGAAGAAGTCGTAGACGCGGTGCCAGAACCCTGTGGCTTCTACATCCTGCGCGACCTGCAGCAGCGACAGCATGTCAACGGCCGTCGACGAGCGCGGCACTCACACGGTCTGGCCGGAAGCAGAGGTCATGACCGGACTCATCCTCGAACCACAGCATCTTGCCGTGACGCATGCGGAACAGGATCAGTCGCTGAAGATCGAGCGGCGACTCCTTCCAGCGTGCGCGGAACGCGATCTCACCCTCGTCGGTGGCCAGTCGGACCAGGACGGTGGGGATCAGGACGCGGAGCGGGATTCGAGCGTAGTATACCATACGGATTCACGGTAATGTTGGAACGTTCACAGGGCAACAGTCATGTCGCGCGGTGTCATATGCCCTTGGCGCGCCACAGCGCATCCAGCTCGCGATGGCGCGGTCCGACGCGCAGCCGCCACTCCGGCAGGGCGTAGATGCCGTGGTCCGCGTAAGGCGCACGCGATGCAGGTACAGCGCGGCGGAACCGTTCGCTGTACGCCTTTCGCAATGCGTCCCGCGTCACGACCATGCGCTGATGGAATGCGGTCTGGATGCGCGCATACGGACTCATGTTCTGGCCACTGGGATGCATGAGCGGCAGGACCCAGACCTGGTCCTCACCCCATGCCTGCTGCCACCGCGTCTGAAATGTTTCGCTCAGTGGCAGCGCTTCGACCGGCCACTCGTTCAGCGCGTCACGCTTGAAGCCGACGCGCTCGAGCCTGCACAGCGTCGGCAGTGTTGCGTTTGACAGGTCTTCCTGTGTCAGCGCGCTCGCGAGCGTGCGCAGGCCGACAATGCCCAGTGTGATGATCAGCCCCGGCCCTGCCGCGACGACGGTGTCGCGCAGCAGCTCGATGCTGCTCGCATACGCGCCGACCGGCTGCAGCAGCTCGCGCAGGCCGGGCTCGCCGCCGCCGGCGTCCGGCAGGCGATTGAGCGCTGCGACGAGAAACGTGTCGTTGCGATCGATGCCGATGCTGCCGAGCAATGCATCGAGATTGGCGCCGGCGATGTCGCCGCCGAACGGGATGCGCGTGCCGTGCGCGCCCTGATCGCCGCGGCCCCGGCCGCCCGCATTCCCCGGTGCCGCTCCGACCCACAGGGTCTCGACCCGCCGCCACGGCCCGTTCCTGCGGCTCCACACGAGCGGTGTGACCGGCGTGCCGTCCGGCGCGGTGCACGGCGACATCAGCCACTCATCCGAGCGACATGCGCCGTGGCTGGCGTGCGCGCGCCGGAAAATTTCGCGGAAGCGGTTCTCCTGGGAGTCTCTCATGGGTGCTGCAGCGGACGACCTAGAGGTTGTTCAGAAGGTCGTCGATCGCCTTGCTGACCGCGTCGCGGCCGCGGCCGGACAGGAGATTGTCCAGCATCTCGCGCACATCGCCAGCCACATCCGCATGATGACGGTCGCGTGCACCACGAACGGCGTTGCCGATCGGAAGGAGTGCCAGCTTGGGCTGGGCATCCTCCGGCTTCTCATCCCACGAGCCGCTGATGTCCGGCGGCTTCGGCACACTCGCGCGCCACGGCTCGTTCGTGTCCTCTTCCTCTTCACCCTGCGACGGCTTCGACTCCTCCGGATCGACCGGCAGCACCAGGCAGATCCTTGCCTCGATGTTGCCCTGCTCGTCCTCCGTCGCGGCCAGCGCCACCGACACCGGCGCTTCCAGAAGGCCGTTTATCGCCTCGAGCGCCTCGTCCGACACCACGCCGCGCGCCAGGATGTTCCCGCGATGATAGTAGCCCAGGGCAATACTGCCATCCGGCGTGGTCATATTGTCCATCGGCCGCGCCTCGAGCTGCACCGGGTCCGGATGTGTTACGACGACCAGCTGTTCCAAAACTTCTCCCCAACAACGGTTGCGACCGCGGCCCCGCGGGCCTCGAGCCCGGAAACTGTTTTACTACACTGCACGTCGCAAGCCTAAAATCCGCCACCACCGCCGCCACCGAAGCCGCCGCCGGAGAACCCGCCCCCGCCGCCGCCGCTGAATCCGGAGCCGCTGCTGCTGCGGGGCGCACTGGCAAATGCAGTGGATGCGGTACTGGTCATGCGGCCCAGGTCGTTGACGAACAGGTGGGTCCTGAACAGCCCGGAGTTCGAGCCACGATACCAGTCGGGTGGTGTGGTGCAGATGCCGTCGAACGTCCTGGCCCACTGGCTGTCCACACCCAGTGCCATCGCATACGGCAGGTACTTCTCGAACAGCTCGGGCCGGTCGATCACACGCTTCATGCGGTCCCCCTCCACGCGGCCCATGAACTCCTCGAAGCCGAGGACATCGCGCAGCGTCTGCGTGCCGCGCAGCGTGCGCGCCGGCATGAACCAGCCGACCACGGCAATGACCAGTCCGGACAATGCTGCCGCCAGCACGACCAGCTCGTGGGATACTCCGTACGATATGGTCAGTGCGGTTCCGAGCGCCGTCAGGACCGCGCCGGTCGCAACAGCCAGCGCGAAGAAGGCTACGCGTACGGTTACGGGATGACGGCGGTAATAGCCATCGCTCGTGAGTGTTTTGCTGAGCGAGCTGCGGATCGTGGCGAGCGTTTTGTAGAAGCTGTTCTTCAGGTCATCGAGCTCGACCAGGTCGGGGTGGCTCGCGAAGATGCCCTCCAGCATGTCCCGCTCGTGGGGCTTGAGCGATGCCCACGCCGAACGGTCGGTGATCCGCTCGATGCGGTACTCGTGACGGGCAAAGCCGAGCAGCGAGGATTTCTCCTCCTCATGGATGCGCACGTGGCCGCGCACGGCGAGGTCCACGAGGGTCGCGGCGATATCGCGGTTGTCCACGGTCATGTCTACCAGCACACCGGCTTCCGCGGGCGTCATCCCGGCCGGCGGCTCGTACCGCGCGACGATCGAGCCGAGGTCGGGATCGCGGCCGAGTCGCCGCCAGAGCAGCAGCATGCCCGCAAAGGTGATGATTGGAAACAGGAGCACGATGTTGCTGCGGAGGAACCGGCCCGCGCGCGCCAGTGCGGTCGGCCGCGCCACCACGCCGGGATCCCAGCCGTGCACGATGGTGAAACCCTCACGCAGTGCCACCGCGCGGTTCGAGCGGAACAGCGTGCTGCCATCCTGCTCCGTGATCGTCGCATTCGTCTCTCGTGAGCCGGTCGCCCCGAGGAACGCGGTGGAGCGCACGTTCTTCGCACCGCGTGGCAGATACACGCGCGCCGAAACGGCTTCGATGGGATAGTCCCAGGAGGAACCCGTGACATTCCAGTACAGCTCGTCATGCTCGTCGAAGAAGCGCAGCGCGTTGTCGACCCGGTATGACAGGACGAGGGTGTGCGTGGCGTCGTGCGCGTTCGGGATCCACGCCTTGATCTTCAGCAATGCGCCGTCCCGCTCCACCTCCGTGCGCAGCCTCGTGCCGTTCTCGTCCGTCGCGCCGCCGAGCTGGAGGGCGAGCGTGTAGTCCGTGCCGTTGTCCATCTCGTAACGGATCGGAATCACGCGGTACAGACCGTTCCAGCTCCCCGTGAAGCGCGCGGTGATGCGCTCCGTGACGAGCAGCTCGCCCTTCGGCGTGATGTGGTATTCGCCGTCGAATGCTTCGATGCGCAGCGTGCGCTCCTGCGCGCGGGCAACGGACGGCGCGACCGCCGACATCGTGGCGGAAAGGGCGCACGCGAGCAGCGCCGCGAGCGACAGCGCGCGCCTCTTCACGACTGGACGCATGTCAGAAGCTGACGCGCGGCGTGGCGCGCTCCGCCTCGCCCACCTCGAAGAACTCCTGCTGACGGATGGCGAACGCACTCGCCAGCATGTTGCCGGGGAACTGCTGGATCTTCGTGTTCAGGTCGCGCACGACCGCGTTGTAATAGCGCCGCGCGTTCGCCAGCGCCTCCTCGATCCCCATCAGCGACTGCTGGAGCTGAGCGAAGTTCTCCGACGCGCGCAGCTCGGGGTAGCTCTCGGCCAGCGCGAACAGGCCGCGCACTGCGCCGCTCAGCTCACCCTCGGCGGCGCCCTTCGCCGCAGGACCAGATGCGCCGAGCGCGCGCGAGCGCGCGTCGATCACGGCTTCGAGCGCGCCGCGTTCGTGTGTGGCGTAGCCCTTCACCGTCTCGACCAGGTTCGGGATCAGGTCGTGACGCCGCTTGAGCTGCACGTCGATGTCCGCCCACGCACTCTCTGCCTGCACCCGCAGCTTCACCAGCCCGTTGTAGATCACGAATACGAGCGCGAGCAGCGCGGCGATAACAAGAATCGGCACCATTGCCATGCTCCGTTTTTGCGGGGGACGGACACGTGCGGGAGATGGGCACGTGCGAGGGCTGATCTACGATAATTCGGCGCCCGGCCAACGCCAAGCGCCGAATTCGTATGCAGCAGAGCGCGGGTGGCTCAGGCCTCGGGCGTCTGCGGCGGGTCCTTCCGTTTCGTGTGGGACACACCCGACAGCACGGCAATGCCGATCAGGACGATCACGCCGACGCCGATCCACGTCGTCGGGACGCCGAGCAGCGTTGCGGCGATCGCCAGGCCGACGATCAGGATAATGAACCCGATGAGATAGATACCGAAGGACGACATCATCCGCTCCCGGAAACTGGGGGACAGGAAATTCCGGGAGCGGGGAAGTGCAATTGCCGGGCCGGTGCCCCCTACTTCCGGGTCTTCGCGGACTTCGGCTTCCGGCCGGCAGCGCCCGCCAGCGCGTCAGCCACGATCCGCTTCTGCTCGGCGTCGTGCACGTCGACATAGCCTTCCGCGGGGCTGGCGCGGAGGGGACGGCCCGCGTAGCGGACCGGCACGTCGCCGGCGATCTCGCGCAGGCGTGGCTCGATGAACGGCCAGGCGCCCATGTTCCGGGGCTCCTCCTGCGTCCACACGATCTCCTCCGCGTTGGCGTACCGTCCCAGCACCCTGGACAGCTCCACGCCGGGGAACGGGTAGAGCATCTCCACGCGAACGACCGCTGAGCCGTCGCCCGACTGCTCCGCGGCGGCCGCCAGGTCGTAATAGATCTTGCCGGTGCACACGATCACGCGCTGGACGCTCGCGGCGTCCTTGACCGACGGGTCGTCGAGCACGGGCTGGAAGCCGCCCTGCGCAAGCTCCGCGACCGACGATGTCGCGCGCGGGTGCCGCAGCAGGCTCTTCGGCGTCATCACGACCAGCGGCAGCGGATCGGTCTTCAACAGCATGGCCTGGCGCCGCAGCAAGTGGAAGTACTGCGCCGCCGTCGTGCAGTTGGCAATGCGCATGTTGGTATCGGCTGCGGCGTTGAGGAACCGCTCGAGGCGGGCGCTCGAATGATCGGGCCCCTGGCCTTCGTACCCGTGCGGCAGCAGCAGGACGAGCGACGGCGTGAGCCCCCACTTGGCGCGACCCGACGTCAGGAACTCGTCGAGAATCACCTGCGCGCCGTTGACGAAGTCGCCGTACTGCGCCTCCCACAGCACCAGGCGCGCCGGTTCCTGCACGTTGTAGCCGAACTCGAACGCGACCGCCGCGTTCTCGCTGAGCGGGCTGTTGTGGACCTCGAAGGCGGCCTTCGCCTG
>DASUXU010000091.1:0-12995 GCA_036377735.1 Longimicrobiales bacterium | reverse complement strand
GCCCCCGAAGAGGTGAAGCAGAGAAAGAAGAAGCAGCAGTGAAAAGAAGCAGCAGCCAAATCCGTTTAGCCATTAGCCCATTAGCCATTAGCCAATTTCAGCGCTTCAGCGCTGAAATGTCGAGCACCGCGAGACCCGCATTCATATCAGACGCATACAACCGGTCCCCCTGCATCGTCACGCCCCACACGTAGGAACCGCTGGTCAGCCCCGCCGCGAGCTCGCGCCCCATCAGCCGCAGGTCGCACTTCCCGGCATACGGGCCGGACACGACGCGCTGTTCCGCGTCGCAGGTGTTCATGTTGCCCGAGACATCGATCGCGCGCACGCCCGCGTTGTAGTACGCGGCGTACAGCACCATGCTCTCCTCATCGACGAAGAAGTTGTGCGTGCCTGCGCCGGTTACGCTGTACGTCGCCACCTCGACCGGCGCGGCCATGTTCGACACGTCGATGACGTGGATGTCGCCGGACGATGCGACCGGCACGCCGCCGGGTCCCTCTTCGCCGAGCAGTGCGTACTGCTTCGCACCCGTCTCCGGATCGTGCAGCCACCAGATGTTGTGGATCTGGCCGGTGGGTGTGTCCACGTTGCCCAGGAATACCGGATTCGACGGCGAGCCCCCCGACGTACCCCCGCCGACGTCGAATATGCTCATGCCGTCATTCCACAGCGCCGTGAACAGGAAGCCATCGCGCACGAACACGTCGTGCACGTACGGCGCGCCCATCACCTGGTAGAACACCTGCTGCACCGCAAGCGGGTTCGACATGTCCACGATCATCAGTGCCGCCGTCGGATCGATCTGCAGGAAGCCGTAGAGCGTTCCATTGATCACGCTCAGCTTCACCGTATGCACGCCGCGCAGCGTGTTGGAGTTCTGGAAGCGCGCGATGAATGCAGGATGCGCGGGGTCGGCCAGGCTGTACATCACGATCGAGCCGGTGCTCAGACCTTCCGTCGACACCACCATCATGCTGCCGTCCGGCGTGATCTGGACGTCGCTCGTGGTACCGACATCGGGGATCTTCAGCGAGTCGACGAGCACCGGCACGTTGCCCGCCACGTTCCACACCTTCACCACGTTGCCGCGGTTGAACGTGCCATTGTATGTGCGGCCGCCCCACGTCGTGGTGTACGCGAAGCCGTTTGCTGCCGCGACTTCCGCAGTGTATCGCTCCGGCACGAGACCGCGTCCGAGGAGCGGGATCGTCGCCAGTGTCGGAATCACCGCCGTGACGGTCACCGTCACCGAGTCCTTCACGGCGGGTCGGTGCTTCGACGTTGCAATGACCTTCGACGTCCCGGCCGCGACACCCGTCGCCACACCCGTCGCCGCGTCGATCGTGAGCACCGCCTCATTGCTGGACGACCACGTCACGCCGCGGTTCGGGCCGGCCGTCGTATCGTTGGCGAGCGTCGCCTGCAGCGTGATCTGTGACCCGGCCGCGACCGTAGGGTTCGCCTGCACGATGGTCACGGTGAGGGCGCCGCCGCCGTCGTCGTCATCGTCCGTGGAATAGGGATCGGAGCAGCCGGCCATGGCGGTAACGGCCAGGATGATTGCAGCGGCGGACCGCATTTTCCTCGAGATCATTGACGTCGGGCTCCATGGCAGTGATTGGAGACGGCTCGACCGGGGGACGCGCGAGACGGCGGGTCCGTGACAGGCGTGCTACACCAGGCACCGGCCCGAGGTGGCATCTTTCTGGCACATTCCACGCCCCGTGATGGTATCTTTCCACCGCACCCCGAAAACGGAACCGAGCGATGCAGCACCACCCGACCCGATCCTCCGGCCACATCCGCGCACCCGTCGCCCTCGTCCTGGCTGCGGCCCTCGCCGCCAGCGGCTGCATGCGGCGGGTGGAGACCCGTCTCCCCGGACCGCCCGTCAGCCGCGTCCCGGCAGACGACGGGAACCGGAACGACGGGAACCGGAACGACGGACGTGATGCGACGGCGGGCCGGCTCCAGTACACACCCATTCTGGCCTCTCCTCCCATGGCGCTGCCCCAGCCCGCCCGCGAGTTCCGCGGCGTATGGATCGCCACGGTCGAGAACATCGACTGGCCGTCGAAGCCCGGCCTCTCGACGGAGCAGCAGAAGGCCGAGCTCATCACGCTGCTGGACGAGGCAGCACGTCTCCATCTGAACGCCATCGTCTTCCAGGTGCGCCCCGCGGCCGACGCGATCTACGCGTCGGCGGTGGAGCCGTGGTCGCGGTATCTGACCGGCGAGACCGGCCGCGCGCCCGCGCCGTTCTGGGACCCGCTCGAGTTTGCCATCGATGAAGCACACGCGCGCGGGATGGAGCTGCACGCGTGGTTCAACCCGTTCCGCGCGAGCACCACGCGCGCACAGCTCTCGGACCCGCAGCACATCACCCGCCGCCGGCCAGACCTCGTGGTGCCGTACGGCACGAAGCAGTGGCTGGACCCGGGCCTGCCGGAGGCACGGCAGTACTCGCTGCGCGTCATCGAGGATGTCGTCCGCCGCTATGACGTCGACGGCATCCATCTGGACGACTACTTCTATCCCTACATCGAGCAGGATTCACGCGGCCGCAACATCCCGTTCCCCGACGATGCCACGTACGCCGGGTACCGCGCCTCGGGCGGCACCATGTCTCTCGGCGACTGGCGGCGCGACAACATCAACACGTTCGTGCGCGACATGTACCGCGGGGTGCACGCGGCCAAGCCGTGGGTGAAGGTCGGCATCAGCCCGTTCGGCATCTGGCGTCCCGGCTCACCGGCGGGCGTGCGCGGTCTCGACGCGTACAGCGAGATCTACGCGGATGCGCGCACGTGGCTGCGCAACGGCTGGCTCGACTACATCGCACCGCAGATGTACTGGCTCGCAGACGCGCAGTACCAGCCGTACAACGACCTCGTGTCGTGGTGGGCCGAGCAGAACATCGAAGGCCGGCAGCTCTTCGTCGGCAACGCGTCGTTCAAGCTGAACAACACCGGCTGGAGCCCGAACGAGCTGGTGCGGCAGGTCGAGATGACGCGCGCACTGCCCGGCGTAAATGGCAACATCTTCTTCAGCGCTTCGAGTCTGCTGCGCAATCCCAACGGCCTGCGCGAGCTGCTTTCCAGCGAGTCCTATCAGGCCACCGCACTGATCCCCGAGATGCCCTGGCTCGACGGCGGCCGCGCCGTGATCAGGCCGACCGCATCCGTCGCCATCGATGAGCGCGAGCGCCTCATTACCGTCGAATGGCAGCGCGTCGCGCAGTCCCAGGCGTACGTGCTGCGCACGCGCACGCGCGGCGAGTGGAGCGTCGCCATCGTGCCGGGCACCGCGTCGGCGCACACCGTCGCGTTCGACGTGGCACCCGAGATCATCACATTGTCTGCCGTGGGGCGGTCGGGCGGCGAGAGCGCACCCGTCGTCTTCAGAAGCAGCTCAGCGGGCGAGTAGCGAGGGGACGCGCGTGTGCACTGCGGGCACGCGCGTCAGGTCCGTGTTCCGTCTGCGACGCCGGATCTGCATGTCCGAGCACGCGCGCGCCTCACAGCCGACACGCCCTGCGATGTCGCGCCACACCCGGCCATGACCACGCTGCGCGTGGAGCAGCCACGCCTCCGCATGCGCCATCTCGTGCAGCAGCGTGTCCACCAGTGCGTGCTCGTTGCCGTCCAGCATCAGGTCCACGTTCAGCGCGATCTCCAGCACTGCGCGCTCACCCTTCGACCGCGTATAGCTCACGTGACCCAGACGACGGGACATGCGGTCGCTCAGGCGCACCGCCAGCAGGTCCGGCAGCACGCCGCCGAAATGCGAGTGATTGAGCTGGCGGTAGAGACCGGCGAGGAAGTGACGCTGCGCGTCGGTAGCGCAGCACGGACCGACCGTGTCGTCTCTCTCCGTATCCACCTGCGCCTCGTGCCACGCACGCATGCGCGCCGTCGCACGACGGAACGCCGGCGAGTCCCGCAGCGACCGCGCAAACACCGCCACCGCGTCGATCACATCACTCGGCGCACTGCGAAAACACTCATGCAGATTGAGACGCGTCCGGTCCGCCGACAGCGAAATCAGCCGCGACCGGTTCGCCTTGAACCGCACCTGCGTGATAGAGGTCACGTCGCGCGCGTGCAGTGCGCGCAGTACATCATTTTCAGTCAGCCACGAAAGCTCGAGCGACAACTGCTCGTCAGATACGGTCGCGCGTCGCGCGCGGGGAGCTGCATGCATGACAACATGATAGGCAGAAAAAATCCCCCGCGGCAGTCTTGCGCCTCCAATCCGTTTAGCCCATTAGCCCATTAGCCATTAGCCATTAGCCTTTAGCCTTTAGCCCGGGGCCGTTCCGGCCCCACGCAACCGGTTCGCCCCGACCTGTGTCATACTGACGGCCATATGGAAATCGCAACCGAAACAACGGACCCGGTGCCCGAGACCGAGCTGATCCGGCAGGTGATCGCCGGAGACCCGGCCGCCGAGCGAAGACTGTACGACGCCCACGTGGATCGCGTCTACCGCCTCTGCCACCGGCTTGCCTCGGGGGACAGCGGCCTCGCGCAGGACTTCACGCAGGAGACGTTCGTCCGCGCGTTCAGCCGGCTGCCGGAGTTCCGGTCGCAGTCGAAGCTGGCCACCTGGCTCCACAGCATCGCGGTGTCCGTGTCACTGAACGGGATGCGACGGGTGAAACGCTGGCACGAGCGGGAGCGGCCGATCGACGACGCAGTGGATGTCGGCGCCATACCCCGCCAGGCCGAGCCGGACCTGAAGAGCCGGCTGCGCAGTGCGATCGAGAAGCTGCCGGAAACGCACCGCGTGGTGTTCGTGATGTTCGATGTGGAAGGCTACACGCACGAAGAGATCGGTGAGGTTCTCCAGATCCCCACCGGCACATCCAAGGCGAGACTGTCGCGGGCCCGCGCCCGCCTCAGAGAGGACCTCGCCGATTTTGCAGGAGACTGGGCATGACGGACGAAACGCGCATGGAAGAGGGGATCGCCCGCCTGGCGAAGCAGCTCGACCCGCCCGGCGACGCACCCCGCGAGGAGATGTGGGCCGCAATCCAGCGGGCCCGCGCGGAAGCCGCGGCAGATGCGGCGGCAGCCTCACAGACCGGTGATGCGCCAGGCGCCGCGGACGTCACGAATGTCGTCGCATTCCCCACGGCGGCACCGCGCAGCCACGCGTGGCTCCGCTACGGCGCACCGCTCGCCGCGATGCTGATCCTCGGCGTCGGCATCGGCCGAATGACCATGGACCGCTCCAGTCAGAACCCGCAGGCGTCGGCGGACGCGCGCGGCACCGGTACCGCGGACCTCGGCACGCAGCCGGAGCAGACCGTCGCACAGCGGCCGGCCACCGCAGACACCGATACCGCCGCGGACGTTACAGCCGCGGCACCCGACCCGGTGCTCGCGCAGCTGGACCGGCCGCCCGTCACACGCGTCACGCCGAACGACGGCGGCCCCGCGCTCGCGCGCTCGACACGCAGCGGCAGCAGCAGCAACGCCGGCACCGTCGTCCGCGACGAAGCCACGCGCACGTACGACACGATGCTGCCGTACCGCATCGTCGCCCGCCGCCACTTCGGCCGCGTGCAGACACTGCTCGTGTCACTGCCGGCGGACGTGCGTGAGGGACACATCAATGATGTCGCCGTGCGTGCGGCGGACCTGCTCGTGAACACGAGGCTGCTGCTCGACTCGCCCGCCGCGGAAGACCCGGACCTCCGGCTCCTGCTCGGCGACCTCGAGCTGATCCTCGCCCAGGCGGCAACACTGTCGCCGACCCGCAGTGCAGACGACGTGGAAATGATCCAGAACGCAGTCAACCAGCGCGACGTGCTGCTCCGCCTGCGCGCCGCAACCGCCGGCCCACGCCTGGCGGGCACCTGATCCGGAGAGATAGATCCATGCACAAGCTCAACATTGTCGTGGTCGCACTCGGCGCGGCCTCACTGCCGATCGTCGCACACCGCGACGCATACACAGCCATCGCCGGCATCCGCAGCGACGACGTGCACGGCACATACGCCGTCGCAACCGGAATCGCCCGGCAGACACCGCCCGAATCGTGGGCGCCGCAGGATCCCGCGGACGGCATCTGGCGCGCGGGCCGCGCCGCGATCAATGCCAGCGAGTGGTCGAAGGCCGCGGAGCAGTTCCGTCGCATTCGCACGGACAATGCACTGCGCAGCTCGGTCTACCGCGGACCGGCGCACTACTGGGAGGCGTATGCCCGCGCCCAGATGGGTGGCAGCGCGCAGCTCCGGCAGGCCCAGTCGCTGCTGACCACGCTGCAGGAGGACTTCCCGGAGACGGCCAGGGAGATCCGCGACGCCGCATCGCTGCTCGCCACCGTCGAGGGCCGGCTCTCCCGCGAGTACGGGGACCAGGGCTCGGCCGCGCGGCTCACCGAGGCCGCACGCGCGGCGGACGGCTGCCCCGACATGGATGACGACAACAATCCGCAGGTGGCTGCGCTCAACGCGCTGCTGCAGATGAACTCGGACGTCGCCATGCCCCTCCTCGAGAAGCTCATCGCCGACCGCGGAAAGTGCTCTGCCGGGATGCGCGCCCGCGCCATGTGGCTCATTGCACAGCAGCAGTCGCCCCGCGCCGCGGAGATCCTGCTCCAGGCCGCGAAGAGCGACCCCGACATGGAAGTGCGCGAGCAGGCCGTCTTCTGGCTCTCGCAGGTCGACAGCGACAAGGCCGTGGACGCGCTCGAGAGCATCCTGCGTTCGAATGCGTCGGCGGAGCTGCATGAGAACGCGCTGTTCGCAATGTCACAGAACCGCAGCCCGCGCGCGACAGCCGTCCTGCGCGAGTACGCGACGCGGCAGGACATCTCCGCTGAGACGCGCGCAGTCGCCATCCACTGGCTCGGCCAGGGCGGCGGCGCGGAGAACGTCGCGTTCCTCAGGGACCTGTTTGGTAAGGTGCAGGACGCGGAGAGCAAGGAGCAGATCCTGTTCGCCATGTCACAGAGCCGCACGCCCGAGACGTCGCAGTGGTTCATCAACATGTTCTCAGACGAGAAGCAGGACATCGAGATCCGCAAGCAGGCGCTGTTCTGGTACGCACAGGGCGGCCCTGACGACGACGCCCGCCCGCGTGCCAATGCCGCCGAGCTGGTCCGCCTCTATGACCGCATGACCGACGTCGAGATGAAGCAGCAGCTGATCTTCGTCATGTCGCAGAAGGGCGGGCAGAAGGATTACGTGGACAAGCTCATGGACATCGCGAAGAACGACAGGAACCCGGAGCTCCGCACCCAGGCCATCTTCTGGCTCGGCCAGGTCGGGTCGAAGGATCCGCGCGTAGCGAAGTTCCTCATGGACCTGATCAACGGGTGAGGCTCAACATGCGAAACATCACACACTCCACGCGCGGCATCGCCCTCGTCTCCATCCTCATGATGGCGACGGCGGGCCTCGCTCTCCACACCGCACCGCTTCGTGCGCAGTCCCTCGCCAGCCGCGTACAGGCTGCGGGCGCGAATGCGACCGTGAGCTTCACATATCCCACGCGCCAGGGTGTATGCGGCGATGGCGAGGGCATCATCGCGCGGCGTGGCACGGGTGACGACTTCTCCATCATACAGACGGAAGGCAACGGCGACCGGACCATCAACATCTCGTCGAAGGGAAAGCGCAACAGCCGGGACGAGATCATGGAGCGCTGCGTCGACGGACCCGCGCGCGTCGAGCTGTCACGCAATGGCGGCTCATTCAGCAGGATCGGCGTAACCGTCGGCGGCAGCCGCAGTGCGTCGCTCGGCACCGTGTCCGCGCAGGAGGCCGTCGCGTACCTGCTCGCCGTCGCCGAGACCGCACCGCACAAGGTCGGCACACGCGCGCTGTTCGCCGCCTACATCGCCGACGCGCCGACTGAGTATGTGACCAGCCTGATCGCGCTCACGCGCAGAACGTCCATCGACAGGGATGTGCGGAAGGATGCCGTGTTCTGGCTCAGCCAGACGGACGACGCGCGCGCAGTGCCGCGGCTGAACGAGATCCTGCGCGACAGGGGCGAGGATATCGAGGTGCGGAAGTCGTCGATCTTCGGACTGTCGCAGCAGGAAGGCGACGCCAGCGTCCAGACGCTGATCGACGCTGCGAAGAACCTCGATAGGAAGGAGCTCCGCCAGGATGCCATCTTCTGGCTGGGCCAGAAAGCCGCCGACCGCGCCACTGAAGGCCTCAAGTCCGTACTCGCCGACGACTCCGAAGAGCTCGAGGTCCGCGAGTCCGCCCTGTTCGCACTCTCTCAGCAGAAGTCCGACCAGGCCTTCGACGCCCTCGTCAACGTGGCAAAAACCAGCAGGGAACCCGAGCTCCGCCGCACCGCCCTCTTCTGGCTCGGCCAGCGCGGCGACGACCCACGGGTGCTCGCACTCTTCGAGAGCATCCTGTTCAAAAAATAAACGGACTATCTCGCACCGAGCACACCGGGTTCACCGGGATTTCGCGGCTGACGCGCCCCTCTGTGAACTCTGTGAGCTCTGTGCGAGATAAAATCCGTTGTCAGTCCGTTGTTGACGTTGTCGGGCTCCGCTATCTCACCCGCCAGATCGGATACTCCGTCTTCCCCTCCAGCGCCGCGTCCAGCACGTTCCAGTCCGCGAGCCCGTCGTCCGAGCGCGGCTCGATCAGCACGAATGCGAGCCGTGCGAGCGGTTGCCGCATGTTCACGATGAAGCCGTCGCGTACGGTCTCGGCGCCTGCGGCGTTCCACGATCCGAACAGCGTGCGCTCGCGGTGTCCCTGGAACTCACGCGTAGCAACACGTGCGCTGTCGATGTGGAACTTCTCGACCGTGTAGGTCCCGTTGGCCGGTGTCATCTGCACGCCGTGCAGCCGCAGCTTCGCGATCGCATCCGCCAGTGCCGGCGAGTTCGGGATGATGTAGGACGACGGCACAGTCTCCAGCACCGTCGGCGCGAACGTGCCGTACTCGTACATCAGCTTCGGCCGCTGCTCATCCGTGCGCAGCCGCATGTTCGCGCCGGACTTCGGGTTCTTCACAATGGTCGCGCCGCCCACCAGCAGCGTCGTCTGCTGCGGCGCCTTCTCCTGCACCGCGCGCAGCGCCATCCGCTTCCCCACGATGTCAGCCGCATCCGCGGCCTTCGTCACCTCGCGGATCCGCGTCGCATTGTGGTACGCCCAGTCGAGCATCTCGTCGAGGAAATAACGCGTCGCGGTCACACGGTCCTCGAACGTCGCATACGAATACGCCTCGGACAGCAGGCCGAAGCGGTTGCGCAGGCCCAGGTAGTTGTTGTTGAAGCGGGGCGTGTGCTCGAACGTGGACCAGATGGTGTCGCCGTCGCGGCGGGCGAAGTCGCCGTAGTAGTAGAAATCCCAGCCGTGCTTCTGCTTGACGTTGCGCGTCAGCGTCGGGAACCACTCCTGCCGGATCAGCCGCACCAGTGCGCTGTCCGTGTTCGGATGCATCGGCGCCGCGTATGTCAGGTGGTACCCGTGCACCGAGCCGTTCGTCGTGTGCAGGTCCATTCCGACGTGCGGGTTGTAGTCGTTCATCATCGTGATGAGCGCGGTCGCTTCCGGCGAGTCCAGCTTCATGTGGTCGCGGTTCAGATCGTAGCCCTGCGCGTTCGGACGCTGTCCCATGCCGTTGATCGGGCCATACTGCATCGGCCGGTTCGTCAGCGAGAACCGCTCGTTGCCGTCCGCGTTGTAGATCGGATCCACCACCAGCACCAGCGAGTCCAGCCACTCCTGGTGCGCACCAGCCGCCAGCTCGCGCAGCATGATCTGCGCGGCTTCCTTACCCTCCACCTCACCCGCGTGGATGTTGCCCTGGACCCAGACTACGGTCTTGCCGGACGCGCGCACACCCGCGGGCGAGAAATCCTTCAGCCGGCCCACGACCACCACCGGCATCGCCCGCTTCTCGAACGTGAAGCCGATCGTGTCCAGGTGCATGTACGGCGACCGCGGCACCACCATCCTGAGGAACGCCATGACGTCCTCGTACGTCGACGTCGACTCGTAGTTCGAGCGCTCCGCAACCGTGAGCGGCTGCGTCATCCATTCGGTATTGACCGCCGCGCGCGGCGAGCCGCCCGTGGCGACACCGCCGCCGGACGCGCACGCGAACGACACCATTCCGGCAGCAAACGCGGACAGGACCAGCTTGTGACGATGTGACATTCAGTCCTCTGTTCCAGTAGGATCGAGTTGCAGTGATGCGGAATTGACGCAGTAGCGGATGCCCGTCGGCTTCGGGCCGTCCGGGAAGACGTGGCCGAGATGCCCGCCGCACGTCGCACACACCACCTCGATGCGCTCCATCCCATGCGACGTGTCCCGGATCTCGCGAACCCGGCTGCGGTCCAGTGCGTCATAGAAGCTCGGCCAGCCGCTCCGCGAATCGTACTTCGTATCCGACGAGAACAGGGGAGTGCCGCACCCCGCACACCGGTAGACCCCCGGCGTCTTCTCGTCCACGTACGCCCCCGTGAACGCCCGCTCCGTCCCCTTCTCCCGCAGCATATGGTACTGCTGCGGCGTCAGCCGCGCCCGCCACTCCTCGTCCGTAAGCCGATACTCGTCACCCATATTCCCCCCCAATCAGGCCCATCAGCCCATTTAGCCCATTAGCCCATTAGCCATTAGCCATTAGCCATTAGCCATTAGCATTATATGCCCCGTCCCCCATTCCAACCATTCAGGGCGGGCCCCTGTCTCATGAGGCGTAAGGACCTGAGCAGGGACCCGGGAGAGTGACAGCACTGGTTGAACGGACACCCGGCGTGCTGGGGGTCGATCCGGACGCCGCGGACGCAGCACTGGCCGCGGCCGGCGATACCCAGGCGTTCGAGAGGCTCTACAGGCGCCACACCGCCCGCATTCACTCCCTCGCCCGGCGCATGATCGGTCCGGAAGAGGCGGATGATGTGACGCAGGACGTGTTCGTGCGCGCCTGGCGCAAGCTCGGCCTCTTCCGCGGCGACTCGCTCTTCGGCACCTGGCTCTACCGCCTGGCCGTCAACGTGATCCTCGGCCGGCGGGGCGCGGTCGTGAAGTACCGCGAGCGGCACGACGACGGGGACATTCTCGAGATGCCGCTGCACTCGAGGGGCGAGCGGGTGGACATCAGGATGGACATGGAGCGCGCGCTGGATACGCTCCCGAAGGGTGCACGGCAGGTGTTCGTGCTCCATGACGTCGAGGGGTTCACACACGAGGAGATCGCCGGAATGCTGGATGTCACCGCGGGCACATCGAAGTCGCAGCTGCACCGCGCCCGCATGACGCTGCGCCAGCACCTGGCCTGAGGCGGAAGATGAGCGATACCTGGACGGACAGACTCAGCGAATACGTGGATGATGAGCTCGATGCCGTCACGCGGGCGGAGCTCGAGACACATCTTCTTTCATGCGACGAGTGCCGGACCATCACCGGTGACCTGCGTCTCATCCGGGCGACGGCGTCCAGGCTCGAGAACACCGGGCCGTCTGGTGACCTGTGGGCCGGCATTGCCGCCGAAATCGGCGCGGGCAGCGCCGGCTCGCCCGCGGACCGCGTTGGCACGCCCGCGGACCGCGTTGGCACTCCCGCGGGCAGCGTCAGGGTAATCCCCATGGAGCCGCGTACGCGCCGCTCCTTCACTTTCTCCATTCCGCAGCTCGCGGCCGCAGCCCTGATCATTCTCGGCCTCGGCGCCGCACTGATGTGGCAGATCGAACGGACCCGCTCCGCTTCGCGCGTGGCCGTCGACTCGCCTGATTCAGGCGCCGTCCGCACCGTTTCGACGTCGACCGTCACAGCCAACGAAGCCGGCTACGACGTTGCGATCGAGCAGCTCGAGCAGGCCGCGGAGCTCAACCGCGATCAGCTCGACAGCAGCACCGTCCGCATCCTGAACGAGAGCATGACCACGATCGACCGCGCGCTCGCCGATGCACGCGCGGCCCTCGCCGCAGACCCGGCGAACCCGTACCTGCACCGGCACTACGACCGAACCATGAAGCAGAAACTCGAGATTCTCCGGCGCGCTGCTACGATCCAGCGCGGCGGGGCGTGAGGAATTGACCATGCTATCCGTGATCCTGGCCGGCGCGCTCGCGCTCGCTGTGCCGCAGCAGCAGGTGGACACCACGATCGCCGTCCGTCCGAATGGCCGGCTTGTCGTCGACACGTACTCCGGTCCTGTCATTGTCCGGTCCTGGAGCCGCAACGACGTGCGCGTCCAGGCGACGCACAGCCGCGGCGCCGAGGTCGAGGTCGACTACCGTGGCAACACGCTCTCCATCGACGCGTCACCGGCCCAGACCGGACGCGACGCAATCGGCATCACCGTCAGCGTGCCGCGCTCCTTCGCGGTATCGATCGACGGCGTCGACGTGAACACCACGGTCGACGGCATCGATGCCGGCGTGTCCGTGGACATCGTCAACGGCAGTGTCACCGTCCGGAACGTGAAGGGTGATGTCTCGGTGGACGCCGTATCCGCGCGGATGATCATCGAGAACGTGCGGGGCGACGTGAACGCCTCCGGCTCCAACGAGGGCATTCACCTCAGCGGCATCACCGGGGACATCAATGCCGAGACCGTGAATGGCCCGATCAACATCACCGGCGCCGTGTCGTCGAATGTCAGTGCCGAGACGGTCAACGGCAGCATTCTTCTCGGCACCACCATCCGCGACGGCGGGCGCTACGCGGCGTCCACCACCAATGGCAGCATCACCGTGACGCTGCAGGAAGGCGCCAACGCCACGATCGACGTGTCCACGTTCAGCGGCAGCGTCAACTCGCGGATCCCGAACCTGACTGCCGACCGCCGGCGTGGCGGGTCGTTCACACTGCGCACCGGCAGTGGCAGCGCGAAGATCGATCTCGAAGCATTCTCCGGCACCATCGAGCTCGTCAGGCCCGGCGACGTGAAGACAGGATCCAGGTAGCAGGCAGAATCCAGCAGCAGGCAGCACGTAACTCGAACAGCTCGATCACATGCACAACCGAGGAACACTCATGCGTACGAAGA
>DASUXU010000090.1:0-2439 GCA_036377735.1 Longimicrobiales bacterium | reverse complement strand
TTCGGGATCGGCGTGATGAACTCCGCCCGCCGACGGCTCTCGACGATTCGCTGGGTCGGCTGGCCCTCATCGTCCAGTTCCCAGTGCCGGCCGGGACGTTCGTACGGCGAATTGAGGATCGGCTTATCGAAGAAAGCAGTCGACATCAACGCATGGCTTTTGGGTGGAGGAAACGGATCGTGCAAGGTGGTCCGCTGCACGGCGGTTCGCAAGGAATCCGTCTCACGCGCCGCATCGCGCTGCGCATTGAACGTGTTTGACGCTGCGAACACGCAAACTCGCTGTAGGCAGGACATTCTCGCTGCCTTTGATTAGGGTGGCTACATGTAGCTACCTTGGCTGGAGGAGGTACCATGCGCGTTGTGGGAATCAAGGCTCTCGAGAACCAGCTCAGCGAATACGTCCGGATGGCGGCCGCGGGCGAGCGAGTGCTCATCACCGATCGGGACGGCGTCGTCGCTGAGCTCGTGCCGCCGCAGGAGGGTCTCCCGCCGTTCGCCAAGGACGCGCTCCCCATCGCGCCGCTCCAGGAAATCCTCGATCAGCTCGACGAGGATCGGGCCGACCGGTGATCTATGTCGTCACAGGTATGGATCCTGGGACTCCTGCCTGAACGGATCCCGCTGCACCAGTTCGGGGAACAGCGAAAAGTCGCGGTCGCGCGTGACGAGGGCTTCCATCCCGTGCGCCAGGCAGATCGCGGCGATGCGTGCGTCGTGGATGATGGCGCCGCGGACCCGTGGCCGGGTCGCCAGTGTCTCGAGTACCGACGGAAAATCCGGCGTTTCGCCCAATAGCCGCACCGTCGGCGAGCCCAGCCAGGCATCGATCTGCTGCCAGGCCTGCGCCGGACTGCTCGCGCGATCGTGCCAGATCTTCCGGTTCGTCACGACACTGAAGAACTCGTAGACGCAGGGCCACGGCAGCGCCCACGCCGCGGACCCCTCCGCGAGCGTCTGCAGCAGTCTGTAGGCGACGGCGTGCTCCCTCGCCTCACGCCGATGCGCGTATACCAGCACGTTCGTGTCGACGGCGATCATCGTCAGTGGTCGCCGTAGATCGCAGCCCGTAGATCCTGCCACGACATCGATTCCAGCGGATTCTCGTCGCTGGCAGATCCCACGCTGCGGTCAGGCATCACGTAGGGTTCCGGCTGCGCAGCATCCTCCAGCACCCGCCGCAGACCCTCCTCGAACAGCGCCCGCATGGGCTTGCCGGTGCGCTGCGCGTGACGCCGTACCCGGTCGAAAAGCGCGTCCGCAATCTCCACGGTCGTTTTCATGACCCATATTAGCCATATCATCGAATATGGGCAATATGGGCGATCCGGCCCTCGGGCAGGCCCGCTCGGGGTCACTTGGTCGCGGCAGTCTCCTTCGCGGGCAGCGTCTGGAGATACGCCCAGATGGCGTCGATCTCCTCCGGGTTTGCCTGCCCGAACATCGCCCAGGGCATCTGTGCCGGGTTGAGCTGCTTGCCTTCGGGTGTGCGGCCGGTGCGGAAGACGGTGCGGAACTCTTCCAGCGACCAGTGACCGGGGTTGCCGCCGGGCGTGAGGTTGGCGCCGGGCGGCGCTGACGGATCCATCGGCAGTGCACCGGCCAGGTCGTGGCCGTGGCAGCCCGTGCAGATGCGCGTCATGTAGTAGCCAAGCTGGACCGTATCGTCCGGCGCCGGCCTCGTGAGATGGCGCGCGTTGGAATCGGATGCGATCAGGGCGGGCTGCGTCTGGACCTTGTGCGTCGCGATCAGCATGCGACCCACGGGACCGAAGCTGCGTGCGGGCAGCTCCCGCTGCACCGGCGGCATCGTGCGGATGTAGGCGAGAATGTTGGCGATGTCGGTGTCGCTGAGGTACGTGTATTCCGCCGACGGCATGATAATGAGCGAGCGGCCGTCCGCTCCCACGCCGTGTCGCACCGCCCGCTCGAACGCCTCATCCGTCAGCGCGTCCCCGTCGCGCCCCGCCGTCAGGTTCGGCGCGGCCAGCCGCGCCATCGGCTTTTCGTCGATCACCATGGTGCCGCCGAAGTCCGTGCCGTGACAGTCGGTGCACCCGAAGATCAGGGCGAGGCGCGCACCCTCGGTCGGATTCGCGGCGGCGGGATCGATTGCATGCGCCGCAGCCTCGGGACGCGCGCCCAGCACGGACGCGCTCATGCCGTAGATGCCGCCGATCGTGAGCACCAGCAGCGCGACCAGCGTGCCGACGACGTATGCGGAACGGCGCAGCCATTTCTTCATGGACGGACCTCCAGGCAGGGACGTGTGCGTCCACCTGCCCTGAATGACGTTTGGGATGTAATGGGAAGGCGGAAGGATAAAAGCGGTGCGGGGTCGCTGAACAAGCTTCTTGTGGGCGCCGTCACCGGATCGCCGCGATCTGCGCGTCGATCGCGTCGCACTGCTTCTCGAAGCCGCACACGGCGAACGCGCGGA
>DASUXU010000089.1:0-11024 GCA_036377735.1 Longimicrobiales bacterium | reverse complement strand
ATCGGCGCGGTCCTGCTCGCGAAGCGGAGGGTGTGACGTGAATCCCGTAACGACCCTGCAGGGGATGGACATCGCCGAGCTCTCGCTCGCCCTGTCCGCCATCCTGTTCTCGATCGGCGTGGCCGGCGTGGTATTCCGCCGCAATGCCATCATCCTGTTTCTCTGCATCGAGCTGATGCTGAACGCGGTCAACCTCGCGTTCGTCGCGCTGTCCCACTACGTAGGCATCGCCGGGCAGGTCTTCGTCTTCTTCGTGATGACGGTGGCCGCGGCGGAGGCCGCGGTCGGGCTCGCGCTCGTCATCTCGATCTTCAGGCATGTGGAGTCCGTGGACATGAAGAACTTCAACCTGCTGCGGTGGTGATGGAGTCCTCCTTCCACCCGACCCTGCTGTGGGCCATCGCGGTCCTGCCGCTGCTCGGCTTCGTAATCAACGGCCTGGCGGCGTATACCGCGCCGACCCGTCGCATCATCCCGACCATCGTAGGACCGGGCGTGCTCGCGCTCGCGTTCGTCCTGGCGGTCATGAACTTCCTCGGCATGCGTGCCCACGAGCTGCACGCGCCGATCATCGAGACGTACTGGCAGTGGCTGCCGGTCGGCAGCCTCAGTGTGGACGCGGCGTTCCAGCTCGATCAGCTCTCCATGGTCATGGTGCTGATCATCACGGGCGTGGGCACGCTGATCCACCTGTTCAGCGTCGGATACATGCAGGAGGACCCGGGCTACGCACGCTACTTCGCGTACCTCAACCTCTTCGTGTTCTTCATGCTGATCCTCGTCCTCGGCTCCAGCTACACGCTGATGTTCGTGGGCTGGGAGGGCGTGGGACTCTGCTCGTACCTGCTCATCGGCTTCTGGTTCAGGGACCGCGAGAAGGCGGACGCGGGGAAGAAGGCGTTCATCGTCAACCGCATCGGTGACTTCGGCTTCCTCATCGCGATGTTCCTGCTGTTCAGCAATGTCGGCGCGCTGGACTTCGCTACGGTGTTTGCCGCAGCACCCGCCACGTTCACATACGGCGGCGCGGTCGTCACGGCCATCACGCTGTTCTTCTTCCTCGGCGCCGCCGGCAAGAGCGCGCAGATCCCGCTGTACGTCTGGCTGCCGGACGCCATGGCGGGACCGACACCGGTCTCCGCGCTGATCCACGCGGCCACCATGGTGACCGCGGGTGTGTACCTCGTCGCCAGGTCCGCCGTTCTGTTCGCGCTGTCACCCACGACGATGATCGTGGTGGCGGGCATCGGCGCGCTGACGGCGCTGTTCGCGGCGACCATCGGCCTGGTGCAGAACGACATCAAGAAGGTGCTCGCGTACTCGACCGTCTCGCAGCTCGGCTACATGTTCATCGGCGTGGGTGTCGGCGCGTATGCGTCCGGCGTATTCCACCTGATGACGCACGCCTTCTTCAAGGCTCTCCTGTTCATGGGCGCCGGCGCGGTCATCCACGCCATGCATCACGCCTATCATGCGACGCACAGCCACGCCGACGCGCAGGACATGCGCAACATGGGCGGGCTCCGCAGGTACCTGCCGATCACGTGGATCACCATGTGGATCGCGACGCTCGCGATCTCCGGTGTCTGGCCGTTTGCGGGCTTCTTCTCCAAGGACGAGATCATCTGGCAGACGGGCGCGCGCGCGACCGGCGTCTTCGAGCCGTGGTTCAGGATCTACTGGGTCATGGCCCTGGCGGCCGCGATCATGACCGCGTTCTACATGACGCGCCTGATGGTCATGACCTTCCATGGCGCGAACCGGACGGGCGAGAAGGAGCGGAGCCACCTGCACGAGGTGCCGCTCGTCATGACCGTGCCGCTCATCATCCTGGCCGTGCTTTCGGTTGTCGGCGGCTGGATCAATGTGCCGCACGCGATCAAGGAGATCCCGGTGCTCGGCATGATCCCGTCGAGCGAGTGGCTGCACGAGTGGCTGCACCCGGTGATGGAGCAGGCGGACGGCGTGCTGCTGGCCAACACCTCCGCTCTTTCGCACGCCGCGCCGTTCGGCGGCGGCGAGGGCTTCTGGGCGATCACGTCGTTCCTGCTCGCACTGGCGGTCATCCTGGCGACGACATTCATGCTGCGGCGGAAGGACCAGCCGACCGCGGCGGCCTCGCCGGAGCCCGCCGGGTTCCGGAAGGTGCTCTACAACAAGTGGTACGTCGACGAGATCTATGATGCGGTCGTGGTCCGGCCGGTACTGTCGGTGTCGCGCGGCCTCTGGCGAGTCGTGGACAACGGCATCATCGACGGCGCCGTGAACGGCGCGGGCTACGCATCCCGTGCAATGGGGTGGGTCGGCGCGCAGATGCAGACCGGCCAGCTGAACACGTATGCCTTCGCGGTCGTGTTCGGCGTGCTGCTGCTCCTGAGCTTTGTCTTCTTCTAAGCGGTGCTGAGCGTGCTGGAATCCCTGGGTTATTCGGGCTGGGTGCTGACGTTCCTGATCTTCTTCCCGGCAATCGCGGCGGTTGCCGTGCTGGCCGGTCCGGAGCGGCTGGCGAAGCAGATCGCGTTCGCGCTGTCCCTGCTCACGTTCATCGTCTCGATCCCGCTCTGGTACGGCTTCAGCCAGTCCACGAGTGCCATGCAGTACGCGGTGCAGGCGCCGTGGATTCCGCAGTGGGGGATCAGCTACAGCGTCGGCATCGACGGCATCAGCCTGCTGCTCGTGCTGCTGACCACGATGCTCACGCCGATCGCGATTCTCGGGTCGTACGAGTACATCACCCGGCGCGAAAAGCTGTTCTATGCGATGATGCTGCTGCTCGAGACCGGCGTCATCGGCGTGTTCTGCGCGCTCGACCTCTTCCTGTTCTTCATGTTCTGGGAGATCATGCTCATCCCGATGTACTTCATCATCGGGATCTGGGGCGGTGAGCGACGGATCTACGCAGCCATCAAGTTCTTCCTCTACACGGCGTCCGCATCGCTGCTGATGCTGGTCGGCATCCTGTACCTGTTCTTCAAGTACCACGCTGTCACGGGCGGGATGTCCTTCGCGTACGCAGACCTGCTCCAGATACCGCTGACGTTCACCGAGCAGTACTGGCTGTTCGGCGCGTTCGCGCTGGCGTTCGCCGTGAAGATTCCGATCTTCCCGTTCCACACCTGGCTGCCGGACGCACACGTGGAGGCGCCGACGCCGGGCTCCGTGGTCCTGGCCGCCGTGCTGCTCAAGCTCGGCGCATACGGCTTCCTGCGCTTCCTGCTGCCGCTGTTCCCGCATGCAGCGACGAACACCACGATCGTCATGATCATGCTGGTGCTGGGCACGATCGGAATCATCTACGCGGCGTGGGTCGCGGCCGTACAGCCGGACGTGAAGAAGCTGATCGCCTACACGTCCGTGGCGCACATGGGCTTCGTCGTGCTCGGCATCTTTGCCTTGACGGTGCAGGGGATCCAGGGCGCGATCATCGTGATGCTGTCGCACGGCATGTCGACGGGGGCGATGTTCCTCCTCATCGGGATGCTGTACGAGCGGCGCCACACGCGCACGATCGCGGACTTCGGCGGACTCGCCGCCGTGGCCCCGGTCTTCGCCGCGATGTTCATCTTCACGGCGTTCGCAAGCATCGGCCTGCCGGGCACGAGCGGATTCCCGGGCGAGTTCCTGGCGCTGCTGGGCACGTTCCAGACACATCCGTACATCACGATCATCGCCGCGACCGGCGTCATCTTCGCCGCCTACTACATGCTGCCGATGGTGCAGCAGGTGTGGTTCAACCGCGTTGAGCGGCCGGAGAACGAGAAGCTTCTGGACCTGAGCCGCCGCGAGCTGCTGGTGATCGTACCGCTCGTCGCTGTCATGCTGTGGATGGGCTTCTATCCCAAACCGTTCCTCGACCGGTCCGCTGTGACCGTGACCGACCTGGTGGAGACCGTTGAGATGCGCAGTGCGCCCGCACTCGGTGCCGTCGGCGTGAAGGGGGGCGTGCGCTGATGCAGATCGATTACACGTCCCAGACGCAGTACTTCTGGGTGCTGCTGCCGGAGATCCTGCTCTCGGCCTGGGCCATGCTCGTCCTGCTCACGGACGTGTTCCAGAAGGGTGACAGCGAACGGCCGTCGAGCTCGATGATGCCGTGGCTCACGCTGGTCGGCTTCGCGATCGCAGCGGTCGCCAACGGCTACCTGCTGACGATGCACGAGGTCGGCACGCAGGGCATGATGGTGATCGACACGTTCCGCGTGTTCTCCAATTTCCTGTTCCTGCTGGCCGGCGCGATGTTCGTCCTGATCTCGACGCGCTACATCGACCAGGAGCAGCTCCGTCTCGGCGAGCTCTACGTCCTCGCCATGTTCTCCATTGTCGGGATGATGGTGTTCGCCGGGTCGCGTGACCTGATGGTCTCCTTCATCGGCCTCGAGCTCATGTCGGTGCCGGTGTACGTGCTCACTGGCATCAACCGCCGCAGCTTCCGCTCGGCGGAGGGCGCGCTCAAATACTTCATGCTCGGCGCGTTCTCCAGCGCATTCTTCCTGTTCGGCATCGCACTGGTCTACGGCGCCACCGGAACGACCAACCTGGCCATGATCGCCACGGCGATCAGTGCGGACGCAACGGTCGCCGGTTTCCTGCTGCCGGTCGGCATTGCACTGCTCGCGGTCGGGTTCGGCTTCAAGGTGGCCGCCGTGCCGTTCCACATGTGGACGCCGGACGCCTACGAGGGCGCGCCGGTGCCGGTCACGGCGTTCATGTCCACAGCCATCAAGGCAGCCGCGTTCGCGGCGTTCCTGCGCGTCTTCCTGACCGCGTTCCCGGGCCTGTACGACACCTGGGACACCATGGCGATCTGGCTCGCGATCATCACGATGGTCGTGGCAAACCTGACGGCACTGGTCGAAGGCAACGTCAAGCGGCTGCTCGCGTACTCGAGTATCGCGCACGCCGGCTACCTGCTGGTCGCGCTTGCGGCCGGCAGCGAGATCGGCGCCGCATCGTTCCTGTTCTATCTCGTGGTCTACACGCTCATGACCATCGGCGCGTTCGCGGTCGTCATGGCGGTCGGCCGGCGTGGCGAGGAGCGGATGGACCTGCAGGACTACGCGGGACTCGCGACCAGCAGCCCGCTGCTCGCCATCGTCATGACCATCTTCCTTCTGTCGCTCGCGGGTTTCCCGCTCACGGGCGGATTCATCGGCAAGGTCTTCATCCTGCGCGCAGCCATCGACCGCGGCCTTGTGCTGCTGTCGGTCGTGCTCGTGGTCGCCTCCATCTTCTCGTACTATTACTACCTGCGGATCGCGTGGTACATGTGGTTCCGCGAGCCGGAAGGTGGCGCGCTGCCGGAAGTCACGCTGTCACCGGCGCTGCGCGCCACACTCGTGTTCGCCGCCATCGCGGTGATCGTGCTCGGCATCTTCCCGGGTCAGCTCCTGGACGCCGCGCAGCAGAGCGCGCAGGGTCTCATGCAGGTACCGGCAGCACTCGTCGACGCAGCGCGCTAGCGCCCCGACCCGGCGGCGCACCGGACATACGGCGCGCGCGGCTCCAGAACGGTCGCGCGCGCCGCTTCACTTTCACACGGAGTCGCAGTGAATACCCAGATCTTCCGCGAATACGACATCCGCGGCATTGTCGCGCGTGACTTCACCGGCGAAATCCCGGAGCTGATCGGCCGCGCGTTCGCGAGCGAGGTGCGCACCCGCCTCGGCAGCGATTCGACCGTGACCATCTGCGTAGGCCGCGACAACCGCCCGAGCTCGGACGGTCTTGCCGAGGCCGTGATCCGCGGCATGCGCGCGGCCGGTGTGAATGTAGTGTCTGTCGGCACCGTCCCCACGCCGGTGCTGTATTTCGCGGCCGCCACGCTCGGCGTGGACGCCGGCATGCAGATCACGGGGTCGCACAACCCGCCGGAATACAACGGCTTCAAGATGCTGATCCGCGGCCGGTCCTTCTTCGGTGATGACATCCAGGGCCTGCGCGCCCGCATCGAGAACAACAACTTCTCTTCAGGCGACGGCAGTCTCGCGACGCAGAGCATCATCCCCGAATACATCTCGTACGTCGCGCCGCGCTTCAAGCTCGCCCGTCCGATGAAGGTGGTCGTCGACTGCGGGAACGGCGCCGGCAGCCTGGTCGCGGTCGACCTGCTGAAAGCCATCGGCGCGGATGTGATTCCGCTCTACTGCGAGTCCGATGGCACGTTCCCGAACCATCATCCCGATCCGACTGTCGACGAGTTCATTGCCGACCTGATCGCGCGCGTGAAGAGCGAGAAGGCGGATCTCGGGATCGGATTCGACGGCGATGCCGACCGCCTCGGCGCGGTCGACGAGAATGGCACCATCGTGCGTGGCGACATTCTCCTGCTGCTCTTTGCGCTGGACGCGATGTCACGGCTCGGCGCGCCGCAGAAGCTGATCTTCGATGTGAAGTGCTCACAGGCCGTGCCCGAAGTCTTCGAGGCCGCGGGCGGCGAGACCATCATGTGGAAGACCGGGCACTCGCTGATCAAGGAGAAGATGAAGGAGGAGCACGCGCCGGTGGCGGGCGAGCTCTCCGGCCACATCTGCTTTGCCGAGGACTACTTCGGTTTCGACGACGCGCTCTATGGCGCATGCCTGCTGATCCGTCTCGTGTCGAACCTGCCCGGCCCGCTGTCGCGGCGCGTTGCGGAGTTCCCGAAGTACTACTCGACACCCGAGATCCGTGTCGACGTTACGGAGGAGGCGAAGTTCGAGATCGTCGAGCGCGCGGTGAAGCACTTCAGCGAACGGCACGAAGTGATCGCCGTAGACGGCGTGCGCGTCCTGTTCGACGGCGGGTGGGGCCTGCTGCGCGCATCGAACACCCAGCCCGTGCTGGTGCTGCGCTTCGAGGCGAAGACGCCGGCGCTGCTGCAGGAGATCGAGGGCGTAATGGGTACCTGGCTGGCGGGCCAGGGGCTGCGGCTGGAGGCCGCGTCGCACGGCTGAGCGGCAGGGGCGGAGCGGCCGCCCGCTCGTAACCGCCGGGATCCTCGCGATCCTGCTCCTGTTCTTCGGCCGGTCCGCGGCCGTGCTCTACACCGACCATCTCTGGTTTGGTGAGCTCGGCTACACCCGTGTTTTCTGGACCCGCCTCATCGCCGCCTTCGCCGTCCGCTTCATCGCCGCCGTCCTCGCCGGTGCGCTCATCTATGTGAATCTCGTGCTCGTACTCCGCCGCCTCGGCCCGGTCCGGCTGCGGCGGCGGTACGGCAACATCGAGATCGCGGAGCAGGTGCCGCGTCTCTACGTGGCCGGCGGCGCACTGCTCATCGCCATCTTCGGCGGGTGGTGGCTCGCCACGCTGCAGTTCGGCGGCGAATGGCCGCTCCAGGTTTGGGCGTGGCTCAGGCACGAGCCGTGGGGCACGGCCGAGCCGCTCTTCGGGCGTGATCTTTCCTTCTACATCTTTACACTGCCCGTCCTCCTGCGCTCGCTCGATCACGTGCTGGTTGCGCTGTTCTGGAGCCTGCTCCTCGTCGCCATCGGATACAGCCTCATCGGCGCTGTGCGTGTCGAGCAGAACCGCTTCGAGATCGATCCGTATGCACAGCGCCACTTCGCCGGCGTGGCCGCCGCATTCCTCTGCTTCATGGCGCTCCGCTTCGTCGCGTCACGCTACGCCATCGCCGTTCACGGCACGGGCGTGAGCGGCGCGGTCGGCTACACGGATGTCCATGCGCGTCTCGCCGGTCACTGGGCCCTCGCCGGGCTCGCGATCGTGGCCGCCGCAGCGCTCGTCTACAGCGCACGCCGTTCGCTCTGGGCGCCTGCCGCGACCGGTATCGGGCTATTCGCGATCGGCGTCGGCATCTTCGGTTACGCCTGGCCGGCCATCGTGCAGCAGCTGCAGGTGCAGCCCAACCAGCTGTCGCGCGAGCGGCCGTACATCGCGTGGAACCTCGAGTTCACCCGGCGGGCGTTCGGCCTCGACGCCGTCGAGCGCGCGCCGCTCACGTACGAGGCCGCCACCACGGAGACGTGGACCAGCGCGCTTCCGATGCTGCGAAAGCTCGCGCTCTGGGATGTCGACCAGCTGCAGGACGGTTACACGCAGGTGCAGTCCTTCCGCGGCTACTATGGCTTCACGGACGTGGACTTCGACCGCTACCGCACCAGCCGCGGCATCGAGCAGGTCGGTGTCGGTGTGCGCGAGTTTCAGCAGCAGGGCCTCGACCAGGGCGCCCGCACCTGGTACAACCTGCATCTGCGCCCGGAGTTCACACGCGGATACGGCGCGGTCGCAGCGCGCGTGAATGTCGCGGTCGGCGGGGCGCCGGAGTACCTGCTGTCGGACATGACGCCGATCCAGGTCGCGCCCTCTGCGGCGAGCACACTCGCGCACAGCGACCCCAGCATCTACTACGGCGAGCACACCGCGGACTGGATCGTGCTCGGCGGGGAAGAGGACAGCCGGGCGAACGCGATCACGCCGTCGCCTGCAGACACGCCGTCCGGTGCCGGGCCGCAGTACAGCGCGCTGCCGGCGCCGGACTCCGCGCGGTCGGGCGTGCCGATCGGGTCTTTCCTGCGTGTGCTCGCGTTCGCGTGGCGCTTCGGCGATCACAACCTGCTGTTCACGCGCAACCTCGATTCGGACAGCCGCATCCTCTTCCATCGAACAGTGCTCGAGCGCGCACAGCGCACCGCGCCGTTCTTCAGCTGGGACGCGGACGCACTGCCGGTGATCGTGGACGGCCGCGTGAAGTGGGTGCTCGATGGCTACACCGCGTCCGCGACGTTCCCCATGTCCAGCCGTCGGGTCGTGAAGGACATCGGCGCGGTGAACTACCTGCGCGGCAGTGTAAAGGCCACCGTGGACGCAGTGACCGGGGAGATCGCGATCTATGCGACGGATGAAGGCGATCCCATCCTGCGCAGCTACGCCGCGATGTTTCCCGCGCTGATACGTCCCGCTGGCGAGATGCCGGCGTGGGTGGTGGAGCACCTGCGCTATCCCGCGCTGCTGCTCCAGGTGCAGGCGGACGTGCTGCAGCAGTACCACGTTCCGGACGCCAACTCGTTCTATTCCGGACAGGACGCGTGGCAGGTCCCGCCGCAGGGCGCCACGCGCGGCACACCCCGGCCGAACGAGCCGCTCTACCTGCTGCTCACCATGCCCGGCGATAACGCGCCCCAGTACGTGTCGATGCTGCCGTTCATCGCGCGTGAACGGCAGAACCTCACCGCCATGCTCGTCGCGCGGAACGATGCGCCGCACTACGGCCGGCTCATGCTGCTCGGCGCGGCGGCCGATGATCAGATCAAGGGGCCCTTGCAGGTGCAGTCCATCATCGAGCAGGACCCGGAGATCTCGCAGCAGCTCTCGCTCTGGCGGCAGATGGGCACGTCCGTCGAGCTCGGCCAGCTCCGCATCGTGCCCACCGGCAATTCCGTCCTCTACATCGAGCCGCTCTTCCTTGCCGCGCAGGAAAAGGCGATTCCGCAGCTTCACCGCGTGCTCGTGAGTGACGGCATCAGCGTCGCCATGGCCGAGACGCTCGACCGCGCCATTGTCGCACTGCATGCGGATGCTGTTTCTGCGACGTCGGACACGCAGCTCGACGGCATCGCAGGGCCGCCGGACTCGCCGGACGGTCGGAACACGGGCTTGCCGCCCGCCGGCGACGCCTGGCCCGCCGAGGCGCTCCGGCTCTACGACGAGGCGGAGCGACATCTGCGCAACGGGGATTTCGCGGCGTTCGGATCCTCCTGGCAGCGGCTGCGTGATGTGCTCCAGCGCGCGGCGCAGCAACCCGCTGGGCGGGGCGCGCAAACGCCCGCCGGAAGGTGAGATTTCGCTTGTCGCCCCCTCTGGCCGCCGTTATGATTGCGCCCCTGAACGAGGGGGCATAGTGGGGCGGACGATCGTCGTTGCACTGGGCGGCAACGCACTTCAGCCGGAGAACGAGGTCGGGGACATTGCGCAGCAGTTCGCGCACACCCGCGAGAGTCTCGACGCCGTTGTCGCACTGGCGCGCGAGGGCTGGCGCATTGCCATCGTCCATGGCAACGGACCGCAGGTAGGCGACGAGCTGTTCCGCAACGAGGCCGCCCGCGCGAAGCTGCCGCCCCTGCCGCTCGGCGTGCTCGTCGCCAGTACCGCCGGCTGGATCGGATACATGGTCCAGCAGTCGCTGCAGAACGCACTCGAGCGCGCCGGCCTCGACCGCTCGGTCGTTACGCTCATCTCGCAGGTCGAGGTGGACCCCGCGGAGGCGAACGCCGAGCCGACCAAGCCGATCGGGCGGGTCATGGACGAGGCAACTGCCAAAGCCATTGCCGCGGAGACCGGCTGGACCGTGAAGCCGGCGGGCTCTGGATGGCGGCGGGTGGTGCCCTCGCCGCAGCCACTCCGCATCGTCGAGGCGCCGCAGATCCGGCGGCTCGTCGACCTGGGCACCATCGTCATCGCTGCCGGCGGCGGCGGCACACCGGTCTACCGCGACCCGGTGCTCCGCACGGAGGGTGTGGACGCGGTGATCGACAAGGACCGCGCGGCGGCCGTGCTCGGGCGGGATCTCGGCGCATCCGCGCTGCTGATCCTGACCAACGTGGACGGCGCGTTCAGGAATTTCGGGACGCCCGGACAGGAGCAGATCCGGGAGCTCACGGTGCCGGAGGCACAGCAGCTCCTGGACAGCGGCGAGTTCGGGAAAGGCTCCATGGGGCCGAAGGTGGAGGCCGCCGTCGCATTCGTGCGCAATGGCGGTGAAACAGCGTACATTGCCCGTCTCGACAAGGGTCTCGAGGCGGTGCAGCACAAGGCGGGAACGGCGATCCGGGCGTAGCGCCGGGTCTGAACGGGAGCAACATGAATATCCACGAATACCAGGCACGTGAAATTCTCCAGAAGCACGGCGTACCCGTGCCGGCGGGGGAGACGGTTTCCACTGCGGCGGACGCCGAGCGCGTCGCGAAGCAGCTGGGCGGTACGGTCGTCATCAAGGCGCAGGTGCACGCGGGCGGCCGGGGCAAGGCTGGCGGTGTGAAGCTCGCGTCGGATCCGAAGGACGCGCGCGCCAAGGCCGAGGGCATTCT
>DASUXU010000088.1:0-10620 GCA_036377735.1 Longimicrobiales bacterium | reverse complement strand
ATCGTGCGCGGATGCCATCCGCGCTCGCGCATCCCGGCCGCCACCTGCAGAAAGATCGTCTCCCCGCCGCCGGGCCCCGTGGTATCGATGAAATGCAGGACCGTACCCGCGCCATCGCGCGATTGTATGCGTGCCGGCTGGCTCATCCCGACCGAAGCCTTCTCGGGCTGCCCGCGTAGGCGGTACGCGGCGCCAGGATCGACGAATGACGCCTGATCGCTTGCAGGCGGACTGCTTCGTTTTGAGCGGACACGTGCAGGGATACGGTCATCGCGAGGTTTATCCAGAAGAACGGATAATACAGCACCGTCACGAAGAATCCGCTGGCCATGAAACCGATCAATGCCCCGTCCAGACCATAGGCCATGTGATGCATGAACGTTGTGGAGGTCGGCACTCCCTTCAATAATCGTCGCGTTCGGGCATTGACCACGAACGTCGCCCCGATCATGGAAAGGAATGCAAGCAGCCCGGTGTAGCCAAGCTCCGACATGGCCTCGATGAAGATGTTGTGTGACAGGGGCCCGTAATACGTGCGCCAGTTGTTGTAGCCGATTCCGAGCAGCGGCCGCTCCTTCGCCATCTCGAGGCCGGCCTTCCACCGCACGATCCGGTTGGTCGACGTCTCGTCATCGCCTGACTGCGAGAAACGCGTTTTCTGCTCGACCGGGATCACGCTCCACGTGGCGAAGCCGACAACCGCCACGACGATCAGCGTGCGGAACCGGTGCTTCGAGCGGACGATCCACCACAGTGCTATCAATGCGCCGCCCACGAGCGCACCGCGCGACGATGATGCGACCATGCTCGCGATGGCTGTGAACGGCATCAGGTACAGAATCATCCTGGCCCAGCGGGACAGATGCGGTCTCAGGGCGAGGGCGAACTCCACACTGAGCGGCACGAAGATGCACATCTGAATGCCGAACTCGCCCGAGTTCTGAAACCAGCCCGGAGCACCGGTCGCACCCCAGGATGCGAAGCCGAAACCGTTTTCCATCCACGACCGGAACCCGTGCTGTGACATCTTGAACGAATACAGCAGGAAGGCGAGCATGAATACGAAGAAGCGGCGCTCTGTAGTGACGACGTTCGTGATGATCAGGTAGATGATGAGCCACGAAAAATAGAGCTCCCAGCCCTTGTAGGCCTGTGAGGGATTGAGCGCCATCACAGACGAGAGAACCAGCACGATCGTAAAGAACATCAGGCAGAAGCCGGCCGGTGTAACCACCTTAAGCGGTTTCTGCTCCAGCAGCATGGCGACAACGGACCCGAGGAGGGCCGTCTGTGCCCAGGGCAGGATGTCGAGTGACGGCCACACCTGGTGGGGGCGCACGTACTCGAAGAACAGGTAGATGTTGATGAGCCAGAACGACGCCGGCTGCTGCTTCAGGAACGTCCAGATCGCCGGGATGTCGAGATGGAAAATCCTCGGAGGCGCAGACGCTATCTGAACGTGCGGGGCGCCGGACGTCATCGGACTACGTCCCTGATCCAGAGCTTCGATTCGTGGAAGAACGGCGCCGGGTCATCGAGTCTCAGCACTTCGGACCTGTAGTCGGGGCTGGCGGCGCGAATGAATCCTGCGACAGCCCGCACACGCTGCCGGAAACTCGCTCGTGAATCGCGCCATAGCGCGATGACGTGATCGACATCTCCCCAGAACCAGCGGCTCCAGACGGTGCGGTAGTCCTTCACAGGTGCGATGCGATCGCCAAAGCTGAGGTCAGCGACGATGCGCGGAAAATCCACACCTGCATCGATCGCCAGCTGGAGTGAGCCCCAGAACCGTCCGTTGATTTCCATCAGCACCGGTTCGTCCGTCGCGCTGTCGAGCTTGTACTCTACCATGGCGATACCGGTCCAGCCCAGTCGCTGCAGCAGTGCGATGGTGCGCTCGAGCAGTTCCGCCCTCATCGGCTCACTGCGACGCAGCACGCTCACTCCGCCCGACGGCGGCTTCTCCCGCAGCCTGCGGTGGGAATAGGAAGCTTTGATGCCGTCCTCAGCCAGCAGCACAAAGACACCGACGCCCGGCCCATCGATGACTTCCTGCGCCAGGATCGGGTATGCCGCTGCAGGATACGACGTCATAGCAGAACGCAGCTCTGCGGGCGTCCGCGCCCATGTCACAGTCGTCTTGCCCCGTCTGCCATCTGCGTCCGTAAAGACGGACCGGGCCGGCTTAAGCACGGTTGGCAGCGGAACCCCAGCGGCGTCCGCTGCATCCCGGATGACCTGCTGCCGCGGCACACGGATCCCGAGTGACTGGGATGCCTCCAGTACGGTCGCTTTGTCGCAGATCCGTTCGAACACATCGAGCGCTGGGAATGGCAGACGAACGCGAAGGGATTCGCGGACAGGAAGAAGAGCCAGCAGTGCCGACTCCGAGATCGGCAGAAGCAGATCCACAGCGTGTGTGTCGATAGCGTGCTGGATCGCCGTCGCGAACTCCGAAGGCTGAGTGCTGCTGGGAGGAATCCTCAGGTCCAGCTCCGCAAAGCGGGAGCTGCCTGCAAGCGATCGCCCGGTCGCACTCGCCACGATGCAGCGGTAACCCGCGCGCCCCAGCGACCGCACAACCGCGAGCGCCGACCGCTCTTCGCCGTCCGTGACCAGGACGGTGCGCCGGGAATTTGATGCCGGCGCGTTGCCTTCTGCTTTCTCGTTCGCGTTCGACGGTAGCGACACTGCCTCAGTCACGTCAGGCCGCCATCGTCCTCTCGGCCGGACGGTCGCCCACGATGCCCAGGACGTCGGACGAATTGAGCACCCAGCGGCGGTACCAGAGCTCGAGTGCCGCTACGCGCCACAGAATCTCCTCGAAGGAGCCTTCGCCACGCACGTGTGACTGATAGATCGAGGCCACGCGCTCGTAGCGGATGCCGGGAACGAGGCGGTCATCCAGGATCCTGCCCCACAGCGGCCGCAGCTCTGACTTGAACCAGGACCCGATCGGGATCTGGAACCCGATCTTGCGGTGCAGAATCGTCTGGCGCGGCACGCCCCAGCGGTTCGCGAGCAGACGCAGCAGAACCTTGCTGATACCGGGCAGGGAACGCTGATGCGGCGCGAGATCGAACGCCGCCGTCACAACCGCAGGATCCAGGAAGGGGACGCGTGCCTCGATAGATGCACCCATCGTCGCGCGATCGGTGCGCACCATCAGGTCCTCCGGGATGCGGCTCCGGAAGTCGAATGCGAGCAGGTCCTCCATCCGCGCGCCGCCGGCACGCGGCAAAGCTCCCGTCGCATACGCCTCTTCGTTGAGAAGCAGGGATAGCTCGGACGGGCCGAAGAGCGCAGCCGTGCCCATGAATGCGCCGCCGCGGACCAGGTACTCCTCTGTACGCGGGCGGTCCTGTCCTCCCAGGCGACCGGATTTCTCCAGGGCACGCACGGCCAGATTGCGGGGACCGTCCGCCATCAGCAGGCGGTGCAGCCGGTTCAGGCCAATGAACTTGTGATACGAACCATAACCGCCGAACAGCTCATCCGCTCCCTCGCCGCTGAGCAGCACCAGGTAGCCGTTCGCACGCGCCAGGCGACTTACCGCCAGCAATGGCAGACAGGACGCGTCCGCGACCAGGTCGTCATTGAGTGAGATCCAGGTCGGAAGGCTTCCCAGGAATTCATCGGGACTCGCCTGGTGCTCATAGTGATGCGTATCGAAGGCGCGGCTCACCCGTCGCGCGAATGAGCCTTCGTCGTCGGGTGACCCGGGGAAGGCGGCCGAGAACGTTGCAATGTCCGCGTGTCCTAGTCTCTTCATCGCCGCCACGACAAGACTCGAGTCGAGTCCGCCGCTAAGGAAGGCACCCACCGGTACATCGGCGATGAGGCGCCGCTTGACGGAGCCGAGGAAAGCTTCCTCGAAACGGTCCAGGCTCGCACTCATCCCCGCGCCACCCTCCACGCGCGGTACCGGCATCGTCCAGTACCTGTCCACGGACCAGCTATGCGTATCCAGGTCGAGCTCCAGGACTTCGCCGGCGCCGAGCTTCCGGATGCCACGGAAAAGCGTATGCGGTGATGGTACTGATCGGAACGTGAAGTAGGCGTTCAGCTGCTCGGTTGCGAGCTCGGGCGTGATCCAGGGAAGCGTCAGCAGCGCCTTGGGCTCGGATGCAAAGAAGAACCCCTCGGGCGTGTCCGCATAATAGAGCTGCTTCACGCCGAGACGGTCCCGGGCGAGGAGCATACGCCTGCGCTTCAGATCGACGAAAGCGAAGGCAAACATGCCGACGAGATCGGACAGGCCATCCCGGCCCTTCCGGGTCATCGTCCAGAGCAGTGCCTCCGTATCCGAACGCGTGCGCAGCGTAACACCCGACCGCTCCAGGCCGCCGCGCAGCTCGGCATAGTTGTAGATCTCGCCATTGAAGACGATGTGCTCGCCTTCGCCCGTGTCCATGGGCTGCGCGCCACCCGCCAGGTCCACAATCGACAGACGGCGGAATCCCAGAATCGCATTCGCTCCACCTGCGACGCTGAGACCCTCATCATCAGGTCCGCGGTGCTCCAGCATACGGACTGCCGACAGAAATTCCTTCCTGTCCGATTCCGTCACCGACCGCCGCAGAACACCACCCACGAATCCACACATACTTCGCCTGAGCCACGCTTGACTGGGGCCATACACGGCCCGTTTCTTTCATTTTAGTTCGGAGCCAGCCATGTTGGGCGAGAAACGTGCCCTCCACCAGGTGAAACTCGCTGCTGCAGAAAGCTGTGAGTTCCGCCTGCAACGCCGCCATCGTGAGACTCGAAACGGGCGATTCGGCAGCTGGGAAATGTAGCGGCTGTGCAACCGATGTTGCAACTGTCCGTCACCTTTGGAAGTTCTTTGTGAGGTCGAGCGAGGACGCTTGAAGAACCAACTGCGCCATGGGTACCGCTGGCTCCACGGGCACGTCCTGTATCCCCAGCTGATACGGGTACGGGGAGAGGGGGAGCTGTTCCCGATGATGCGCGAGCTCGAGGCTGCGCAGTGGCTGCCGGAGGCGGTACTGCTGGAGCGGCAGCGGGCGCGACTGGCAGCGATTCTGGATCACGCGGCGGAGCGCTCGCCGTTCTACGCCGATGCCTGGGGGAAAGGCCGGAGCGGTGCGGCGAATCTGGTCGCGCGGTTCCGCGACCTGCCCCAGATCACGAAGAAGGACCTCCAGCAGAACCAGCCGGCCATGCTCGCATCCGGATCGCATGGCGCCGTGTCGACGAAGACGACGGGAGGATCTACCGGAGAGGCCGTGACACTCGTGAAGGATCGACGAGCCACGGCGGCTGAGCGTGCAGCGACCTGGCTGGCATACGGCTGGTTCGGCGTCCGGATGGGCGATCTGGGTGTCCGGTTCTGGGGTTCGCCGGTCACGGCACGCAGGCGGCTCATGTACACAGCTGCAGATCTCGCCATGAACCGGATGCGATTTTCCGCATTCGCATTCACCGACCGGGATCTCGATGAATACTGGCAGCGGTGCATCGACGCGCGGCCGGATTACTTCTACGGCTACGTTTCCATGATCGAATCGCTCGCCCAGCATGTAGTCCGTCGCAACGCGCAGCATCGGTGGCCGGAGCTCAAGGTCGTGATCACGACAGCGGAGGTTCTCACCGATCCGCAGCGGCAGCTGTTCAAGGCTGCGTTCGGCGTGCCTGTCCAGAACGAGTATGGCTGCGGCGAGGTAGGTCCCATCGCATACGAATGCAAAGCCGGCTCGCTCCACCTGATCACGGAAAACCAGGTCGTGGAGATCCTGAAGCCGGACGGCAGCGAAGCCGGGATCGGCGAGACGGGTGACATTGTGATCACGGACCTTCACAACCGGGCGATGCCGCTCATCCGCTATCGTGTCGGCGATCTCGGCGTGCGCGGCGAACCCTGCACCTGCGGGCGTGGATTCCCCGTGCTCCAGAAGGTGTGGGGCAGAGAGTACGATCTTGTCGAGACACCGGATGGCAGGCGATACCATGGTGAGTTCTTCATGTACCTGTTCGAGGACCTGCGGTCCAGCGGTGCAGGCGTCGACAAGTTCCAGGTCATTCAGACAGGCCCTGCGTCGCTCGAAGTGCGAATCGTCTGCGCGGGCGGAGACTCCGGGATGGTGCGGGAGCGCGTGCGCCGCGAAATCATGACCAGGCTTCCCGCAATGTCGACAGAGGTTGTTGCGGTGGATCGGATCGAGGCGAAACGTTCCGGCAAGACGAGCGTTGTGGAAAATCGATGGGCGAAGCGCGCGACGGCGTCCCAGGTCAGCGGGGAGATCTGATGAGCCGTCCGAAACTGCTTTTTCTCTGCCAGACGTATCCGTATCCGCCGGATGGCGGGGTGTGGATCCGATCCTTCAACGTTCTCCGGCTGCTGGCGCGTGAGTTCGACGTCACCATGCTCGCGTTCGAGCGCGCGATATCGGACAGCGACGGTTTCGTCGTAGACGCAGCCGAGGCCGCCGGCCGCATCGCGCAGCTGGCGGACACGGAGGTATTTGCGATACCTCAGCGGCACAGCAGACTGCGCTTCCTCTCCGACCACCTGCGCAGTGTCATCACACAGCGTCCCTTCACGCGCTATCTCTATCGATCGGCCGAGTGCCGCGCACGGCTCAAGCAGCTGCTCGAGACGCAGCATTTCGATGTGGTCCACATGGACAGCATGGACCTCTCCGATTACCTGCCGCTGCTCGACGGGCTGCCCGTCGTCTGCACCCACCACAACGTCGAGTCCGAGCTGCTCCGCCGACGCAGCAGGATCGAGGACAGCCGTGCGGTCGGTGCGTACATGGCATTGCAGGCTCGCCTTACTCTCCGGGAAGAGCGCGAGTGGTGTGCGCGCGTCGCGCTCAACGTTGCTGTCTCACCCGATGACGCAGCAAAACTCCGCGAGATCGCGCCCGGCTCAGACGTCGCGGTCGTGCCGAATGGCGTGGACGTGAGTTATTTCAGGCCCGCACCCACGGAGCCCGGTGCGAGCCTGGTCTTTGTGGGTGGCGCGAACTGGTTTCCCAATCGGGACGCACTCGAGTATTTCTGTCATGACATTCTCCCGCTGGTGCGGCGTGAGCATCCGGACATACCCGTGCACTGGGTGGGCGCTGCGCGCGAGGATGATCGCAAACGGTTCCGTGATGAATTCGGGGTCGATCTGACCGGCTACGTGGATGACATCCGTCCGCTCGTTCATGACGCGGCATGCTACATCGTACCCATCCGCGTCGGCGGCGGAAGCCGCCTGAAGATCCTGGATGCGTGGGCGATGGGGAAGGCAGTCGTGACCACGAGCACGGGCTGCGAAGGACTTGCTGCAGAACACGAAGGAAACGCGCTCATCGCAGACACAGCGGAAGCATTTGCAGCCGCGGTGTCACGCGTCGTTACGGACGCCGCACTGCGCCGCAGGCTGGGTGAATCGGCCCGGCACACCGCGCAGCAGCGGTATTCATGGGATGCCATCGGCTCCAGCATGATTCCTCTTTATCATCGCGTACGACGGCCGGGTCACCCGGCGAAAGGCGGTCCGTAGCATGGGGTGGGGACATTTCGGACGGCAGGAATGGCGGCGGCTCTCACATGCGCGCGCAATCTCGAAGGGTCGATTCGGTGACAGGCATGACCCGCTGTTTCTACGTCTTTCCGAGTGGGTCCATCCCGGCGACTGGGTTATCGACGTTGGCGCTGCGGTCGGGGACTACGCGCTCGAGCTGTCACGTCTGGTGGGTCCCGATGGCCGCGTGATCGCGTTCGAGCCGATGCCGGCGCAGTTCGAGCTGCTCGCGTGCAACGCGACCCTGGCAAAGCATGCGAACGTGACCTGTCTGCAGCTCGCCGTTGGCTCGCAGCCCGGTACGTGCCGCATGTCGGCGCCGAAGATCCACGGCCGGTCCAACTGGTACGAGGCGGCCGTGAGTGATGATGGCGACACGACAGTACTTCAGATACGGCTGGATGATCTGTACGCGGAGCGGCCGATCAGGCTGATGAAGATCGATGCGGAAGGACACGATCTGGAGGTGCTGCGTGGTGCCGCCGAAATCATCCGGCGGCACCAGCCAGCGCTACTCGTTGAAGCGGGAGGTCGCGAGGTGGTGGACTGGCTCGAGAGCCTCGGTTATGACCGCCATATCTCGGCGGAGGGCTCAGCGAACCAGGTCCACCTCGCTTCAGCGCCCCGGGCTCACCAGCCCGGGCTCTGATTGAACACGCGGAAATCGTCGAGATAGATTCTCACGAGCGTGTCGAACCGCGCGTTGTCGTATCCCATCAGATAGCCGTTGCGCAGGTAGTTGTTCGCGCGGGCTTCGTCGAAGAACGGATCATTCTGAATGTTGATCATCAGCTGATCGTCCTTCCACATCTGGAGCACGCCGTTCGACTGGCCGAGGTCAGCGAGCCGAACGTGGAAGCGCACCCGGATCCAGCGGCCACGATCTGCGGCGCTCGAGAGGAATGAGCCGCCATTGTTCGTGCGGGGATAGCGGATCAGGTCCGCGTCGCCATCTGCGTTACCCTCGGTCCGGCCGACATCGATGCGCGCAATGTTGCGATCGCCGACCGTCCAGAGCTGGTAGATCGCGAGCGGCTCGGACTGGTACGAGTCCGCCCACAGTGACAGGAACTTGTTGTTCTGCGCCGTACCTGATGGCATCAGGAAGCCCGTCGGGAAGTACATGTAGTACTCCATCCACAGCTCCGTGACGTTGCGGCCCAGGTTGAAGTTCTGCTCCGCCCAGTAATGTGTGTTGGACGGGTTGTTCGGATCGACCGGCGCGTACTCGAACATCAGGCTGCGCGAACCGGTCCGCGCGAAGTTCGACGAGACATAGACACCATCGTGCACGCCGGTCCACGAGAAGCCGTTGCCGCCCTGACCGTCGATGGTCGAGCCGACCGTATAGGCCTCGAACCCGTCGCTGAAGAACGCGGTTCCGCCTCCCGGCGGCGGCGGCGGCGGTGTAGTCGGGTCGACATTCGCCTGCACCGTGTCGGACGGCCCGCAGCAGAGCGCCGTGACGATGATCATGGCAGTGCCTGCCGCGTTCGCGGTCATGCGCCCCATATTGTCCACCCCTACTACTGAAGTGTTCGAGCTCGTGTAGCGGAGCGGCGTCGTTATGGTCTGCCCGCTCGCATTCTGTGCGACCGCGGTAATCTGCTGCGTCTGTCCGAGCGCTGTAAAGGTGTGCGTCGCCGGCGTAGCCGTAACGCGCGTGACCACCGTATCCGCCGGCGGCGGCGGCGTATCGCCCGGCAGGGTCGACACCGCCAGGAGGTTGGATGCAGGACCGAAGACCGCGTCCTCGTTCAGCGTCCCGCGGTAGCTCACCAGGCGGAACTGGTAGTTCGTGCCCGCGGTGAGCCCCGAGTACGTGTAGGTCACAACCTGGCCGACCGGCACCGCGGAGATCACGCGCTCGGTGCTGTACGCCGTGCCCCAGTTCAATGTCGGTGTACCATACCGGATCGCGTACGTCGCGGCTCCGCCGTCGCCGTCCGTGACCGCCGTCCAGCGCAGCGTCACGGAATTCGACGTCGCGCTTACCACGGCCAGATCCGCTACCGCGGGCGGGCTGCCGGCGGGCGGGTCCACCACGAACGCCGCCGTATCACCCGAACAGCAGACTGCCGATGCTGCGATCATGGCGACACCCGCAGAGCGGGCGATGACGCGACCGAGTGCATCGACTGTTGCAATACTCGGTGTGAGTGATGTCCAGGTAATCATTGTCCCCTCGATCAAGGTTCCGTCGGCCGAACGCGCGACGGCACGGACCTGCAGTGTATCTCCCACATCGTAGAGAGTGTCCCGCGGCGCCGTGATCTGCAGCGTCCCCCTGGGCGCCGCTACCACGTAGACCTGCGCGCTCCCGACTACGCCCTCTGCAACTGCATGGATTGTACTCCCACCGGGCGCCATACCTGACACTGTACCATCGCTGGCCGCCCGGGCAACTGCCGTATTCGAGCTGGTCCAGGAAACGGTCCGGCCGGTCAGGGTGTTTCCGGCCGCATCCCGCAGCGTCGCCACGTACCGGACGCTCGTGCCGACCACCGTAGTGTCCATCCGCGGCGTCACCGTCACCGTTGCGACGGGGACCTGCGTCGGGTTCGGCGTTATCGCCGTCGCGGTGAAGACCAGCAGGCTGTCCCGCAGGGTGCGTGAGCCGGCGGCGGATGCTATCGCCTCGAGTCGCTGCGGGCCCTCCGCCCCCAGTGTCCATACCGCCGTGGCGCTGCCCCTGGAGTCCGTGTTGGTCAGCGCGGGTGAAACGGTGCCGCCGCCCTGCGTTACCACGAACCGGATCGGGACCCCCGACACCGGCGAACCTTTCCGGTCCACCACCCGGACGGCCAGCGGGGTCGGGAGCGGTGAGCCCGCGAGCCCGATCTGCGCGTTGCCGTCCACATACTCCAGGCCGGTCGGAGTTCCCGTAACCTTGACCCGGACCGACGCGGTCTGGTCCAGTGCCGATGCCATGATCATGGTCGAGCCCGGCGAGACGCCGGTTACGTCACCATCCTGCGACACCTGCGCGACCCCCGAGTCGGCACTTTCCCACACCACCCGGGCATCCACCGTGTTGCCGTCCGCATCGGTCACCGTGGCGACCAGCCGACGGGCAC
>DASUXU010000087.1:0-47688 GCA_036377735.1 Longimicrobiales bacterium | reverse complement strand
CCTGCCGCCGGCGCCGCCTCCCGCCTGGCATGAGTACCTCGGCGAGTACGGCACGGCGCTCGATCCGATTGTCGTTCTCGAACACGACGCGACGCTGAACCTGCTGACCGCGGGCGTGACACTGCACCCGCTGATGCATGGCGGAACGGATACGATGCGCACCGCGGACGGCGGGCTCGCGGTGTTCCGCCGGACCGGCGGAAAGATTTCCGCCCTCGAGCTGGACAACGCTGTACTGGGCAGGCGGCCGCTGGGCCCGGACGACGGAAATGTCTTCCGCATCACACCACTGCATACGATGGCGGAGCTGGAGCGCATGGCGGCAGCCGCGGCGCCGCCGGTGGAGAATGGTGACTTCTCGGAGTCCGATCTCGTCGAGCTGCAGTCGCTCGACCCGTCGATCCATTACGACATCAGGTATGCGACCACCAGCAACTTCATGGGCGCGGTGTTCTACTCGCAGGCGCGCGCGTTCCTGCAGCGTCCCGCCGCGGAGGCGCTCGTGCGGGCGGGTGCAGCATTACGCAAGCGCGGGTATGGGTTGCTGATTCACGATGCCTACCGGCCATGGTACGTCACGAAAATGTTCTGGGATGCGACGCCGGACTCGCTGCGGAAGTTTGTCGCGAATCCCGCGACTGGATCGCGTCACAACCGCGGCGCTGCAGTCGACCTGTCGCTCTACGACCTGCGCACGGGTGAGCCTGTCACGATGGTAAGCGGCTATGACGAGTTTTCGCCGCGCGCATACGCCGACTACGCAGGTGGAACCAGCCGGCAGCGCTGGCGGCGCGCACTGCTGCGCACTGCTCTCGAGGCGGAAGGGTTCACGGTGAACCCCAACGAGTGGTGGCACTTCGACTACCGCGACTGGCGCCGGTACCGCATTGGTACCGAGCGCTTCGAGCAGCTCGCACGGTAGCGGACACAGCGCATGGCATCACGACCGCCGCGGATGCGGGCTGAGCAGCAGCCGCGACCCACACTGAAACAGCGGCTGCGGGCGCTGCGCCTGCTGCCGCCGTTCCTCAAGCTCGTGTGGGAGACCCGCCCATCGTACGGCGTCGGGATCGTCGTGCTGCGCATTGCGCAGGCGGCCGGCGTGCCCGTCGTGCTGTGGGTCGGCAAGCTGATCTTCGACGTGCTGCAGCACGTCGTGGCCGGCAGCATGAGCGTGGACGCTGCCATGCCCGTGATCATCCGGCTGGTGCTGCTCGAGCTCGGTATCAGCATCCTGCTGGACGTGCTGCAGCGCGCGTCATCACTGCTCGAGAGTCTGCTGTCCGACCTGTTCTCCAACCGGATCTCCGTCCGGCTGATGGCGCACGCGGCGGCGCTCGATCTCGAGCACTTCGAGGACCCCGCGTTCTACGACCATCTCGAGCGCGCGCGGCGGGAGACGGTCGGCCGCATCGGACTGGTGCAGACGCTTCTCTCCGCAGGTCAGAGTATTCTCACTCTTGCCATGCTGCTCGGCGCGCTGCTCCATTTCAGCCCCTGGCTGCTGGTGCTCCTCGCCGTAGCAGTACTGCCGTCCTTCATCGGTGAGACCCACTTCGCCGGCCTGTCCTATTCGCTGCTCTACCGCTGGACGCCCGAGCGGCGGCGGCTCGACTACCTGCGCTATGTCGCCACCAGTGACCGCACCGCGAAGGAAGTGAAGCTGTTCGGCCTGTCGGACCATCTGACCGACCGTTACGCCACGCTGGCCGACGAATACTACAAGGCAAACCGGTCTATCGTGCTGAAACGTGCCGGGACGGGCGCCGGGTTGTCCGGCTTCAGCACATCCGTGTTCTACGGCGCATACCTGTATCTGGCGTGGCGCACGGTCGTCGGCGCACTGACGCTGGGCGACCTCACGTTCACAGCCAACGCGTTCCGTCGCTGCCGCGACCTGTTGTCCGGCGTGCTGATCAATGCGGCCGGGATGTATGAGCAGAGCCTGTTTCTCGAGGACCTGTTCCTGTTCTTCGAGATGCAGCCGCGCATCGCCAGCAGGGCCGGGGCTGTTCCCGTCCCCGATCCGATTACGCAGGGGTTCCGCTTCGAGAACGTCGGGTTCCGGTACCCGGGAACAGAACGCTGGGCGTTGCGCGGTATCAACTTCACGCTGGGGCCAGGCGAGCGCCTCGCACTCGTCGGCGAGAACGGCGCCGGAAAGACCACGCTCGTGAAGCTGATCACGCGGCTGTACGATCCCTCCGAAGGCAGGATCCTGCTCGATGGCAGGGATATCCGCGAATACGACGTGGCATCACTGCGTCGTGCGATCGGTGTGATCTTCCAGGACTTCGTGCGCTACGAGTCGGAGGCGCGGGAGAACATCGCAGTCGGCAGCATCGAACAGCTCGAGGAGCAGGCGCTCATCGAGCACGCAGCGGACAAGAGCCTGGCATCGCTGGTGATCGGCAAGCTCCCGCTCGGCTATGACCAGATGCTCGGGCGCCGCTTCGAGAACGGCGCAGAGCTGTCCGGCGGTGAGTGGCAGAAGGTGGCCCTCGCGCGGGCATACATGAGAGACGCGCAGGTACTGATTCTGGACGAGCCGACCGCGGCGCTCGATGCGCGCGCGGAGTACGAGGTCTTCCAGCGCTTCGCGGAGCTGACGCGCGGCAGGATAGCCGTCCTTATCAGTCATCGGTTCTCGACGGTACGGATGGCGGACCGGATCCTGGTGATCGAGAATGGCGGTGTAATGGAGCATGGCAGTCATGACGAGCTGCTCCGTCTGGACGGCCGGTATGCGGAACTGTTCCGTCTGCAGGCGGCCGGCTATCGCTGACGCCGCAACGCCGTTCACCCCACGACAGGAACCTCCCGCCGCCCGGTCAGGTATGGTGGGGCTCACGCTGCAGGAACACGACCGGAAAACGGAGTGATCATATGAGACACAGCTTGTCGGTATTTCTTGGCGGTGCGGCGCTCGCGCTCGTGCCCGCATTTGCAAGCGCACAGATCGCCATCACGCCTCTCGCCGGCGCATACATCCCGGCCGGTGACCTGAAGGCAGTACAGAGCGGTGCCGAGACTGCGGTCCTCGAGCGGGACGGAACGCTCGCGCTCGGCTTCAACCTCGAGTTCGGCATGCTGCGTGGCAGCCTGGCGTACGCCTCCGGCACCACGATCAGGGATGCGGACGAGGAACAGATCGGAGAGGGCAACGTCCTGACTGCGGCCGCGGACATCGTCTTCCGACCGCTCCCGCGCATCCTGGTGCAGCCCTACCTGCTGGGTGGTGTGGGCCTGAAGAACGTGAACTTCGACCGCGACGACACGGACCTGCTCACGCCGTTCCCCGATGACGACAGTGACCTCGCGCTTCACGCAGGGATCGGTGCCGACCTGATGCTCGGACGGTTCGGCATTGTCGCCGAGCTGACGGACTACATCAGCAAGGACGAAGCGGGCGACTGGGGTGTGCACGACGCATTCCTGATGGCCGGCATCAAGTACCGGCTCGGCGGGAACTGACGCGAATCAGCCGGTGCGCGCCTCGGCGCGCGCACCGGAAGTCGCGGCCTCGATGCCGCTCGCAACCTCCTCGAGAATCCCCATCCGCTCGTAGATCGGGCGGATCACCTCGCGCAGTACCGGCAGCCTCGCCCCGAAGAACGCGACGGCGCCCAGTGTGATCGAGCCACCCACGGCGAGCGTCCACGAAACGCCAATGCGGGAGGCGAGCGCGCCCTGCATCAGACTGCCGAAGGGCGCCATGCCGACATATGCCATTGCATACATGCTCATGACGCGGCCGCGCTTGTCATCATCCACTATCGTCTGCAGCACGGTGTTGCACGACGCCATCTGAGCCATCATCCCGAAGCCGGCGACCGCAAGACATATCGAGCTCAGCCAGATAGACCTCGCCAGGGACAGCGACAGGAGTGCGACACCGAACAGGCTGCCCGCAACGACGATCAGGCGTCCAAGCCCCACGACAGTGCGGCGCGACGCCAGGTAGAGCGCGCCGGAGAGTGCGCCCAGCCCTGTCGCGGACATCAGGAAGCCCAGCGTGCGCGCATCGCCGTTCAGCACGTCCCGCGTGACGACGGGGAGCAGGACCGAGAACGGAACACCGGAAATGCTGACCACGACAACGAGCAGGAGGATCGAGCGGATCGGCGAAAAACCGAATGCATAGCTGAATCCTGCGCCCAGTGTGCGGAAGACTTCGCCGCGCGCACTCTGCTTCGGACGCGGCGCCACGCGCATGGTCAGCAGGCTCGCGAGCACGGCGATGTAGCTCAGCGCGTTCCCCAGAATGACCCAGCCTTCGCCGACAGCAGCAATCGCAAAACCTGCCAGTGCCGGGCCGATCAGACGCGCCGCATTGAACATCGACGAGTTGAGAGCGATCGCGTTCGGCAGATCGTCGCGGTCGTCCACCATCTCGATGAGAAATGCCTGCCGCGCGGGGATGTCGAACCCGCTGGCCGCACCGAGCATGGTCATCAGAAAAATGATCCAGCCGATCGAGACGTGGTCGGACAGCACCAGGAACGCCAGCAGCCCCGCCTGTATCATCATGGCGACCTGCGCGAAGATCACCATCCGGTGTTTGTTCAGACGATCGGCAAGAACACCGGAGATGGGCGTGATGAACAGGCCGGGCACCTGCCCCGCAAAGGACACGAGCCCGAGCAGAAACGCGGAGTTGGTGAGCCGGTAAACCAGCCAGCCGACTGCGACCTGCTGCATCCACGTACCGATGAGCGAGATCGCCTGGCCATAGGTGAACAGGCGGAAATTGCGATGGTGCAGTGCGCGGAACGCGAGGTGCACTGCATTCATACCGCCCGTCTGGTCATCATCCTTCATGCGCTGGAGACTATCTTACCGAACGGGCGCTCGCCACCGCGCGCCGCACGTCGTACTGTACCGCACGACTGCACAACCGCTCAGCCATCAGGGATCCGGAACCACATGTCCAGCAGACTGCCGACCGGGGATGCCTACGACGTCGAACCGACGCTTCTCCGCCTGCTCCGCGCCATATTGATGGGCCTGCTCGCATTCAGTATTGCCGGCACCGCAGCAGAGCTGGTACTGCTCGAGCATTTCGAATCGATCACTCAGTGGATTCCGCTCATCGCGTTCGGCGTCGCGCTGCCGGTGGTCGCCGCGGCGGCGTTCCTGCCCCGGCGCAGCACCGTCCGCGTCCTCCAGGCCGTCATGCTCGCATTCATTGCTGCCGGCCTCGCCGGCCTCTGGCTCCACTACCGCGGCAATGTCGAGTTCGCACTGGAGACATACCCGGCCATGAAAGGGTGGGATCTCCTCTGGGAGGCCCTGACCGGTGCAACGCCGGCCCTCGCCCCGGGTACCATGGTCCAGCTCGGCCTGCTCGGCCTCGCCGCAACCTTCCGTCACCCTGCACTCAGAACCGGGAATATCCGATGAATCGCATAGTCCGACCCACACGCACGATCGCCCTCGCGGCTGCGCTCCTCCTCCAGGCCGCCGTCGCAACTGCAGCCAGTGCGCAGGTAGGCAGGAATCTCGGGTTCGTCGAGCCGAATCTCGCCACCCGCGATCAGCTCCTCGCCCTGCCAGGCATCACGCCTGCGCTGGCGACCGCCATCATGGCCGGCAAGCCGTACATCGACATGACGACCCTCGACAAGGTCGTGGCGCCGCACCTCACGGGAGAGGCGAAAACGGAGCTCTACCGCAAGTTGTTCATACCGATCAACCTCAATGCGGCAACTCGCGAGGAGATCCTGCTGGTGCCTGGCGTGGGCAATCGGATGCTCCGGGAGTTCCTCGAGTACCGGCCCTATGCCGGCATGCCCGTATTCGAGAGAGAGATCGGGAAGTACGTGGATGCTGCGGAAGTCGCACGGCTCGCCCAGTATGTTTATGTGCCGCTCGACCTGAACACCGCAACGGATGCCCAGTTTCTCACCATTCCGGGAGTGGGCAGCCGAATGGTCCGGGAATTCAAGGAATACCGCCCATGGACCTCGATGGAGCAGTTCGATCGTGAGATCGGGAAATACGTCCCGAAGTCGGAGGTCGCGCGGCTGCGCCGGTACATGACGATCCAGTAAGTGGGGGTTCGGGCCAGGCCGCGAGCCCCGCGCGGACTGGCCCGGTACAACGCCGGCACAACGCAACTCTGGACAGCAGGCCCACTTAAGGGTTATATAGGCGGTTCAGGAAGAACAGGAACGGTTCCCCGCCGCTCCGCTGGACAAGGATGGGCACGGACCAATCGTCCGGACCCCACTCAACTCTCGTGTATTCGAAGGAGCCATGGCGCGCGCACTTCCAGCCATTATCGGTGGATTGCTGATCGTCGGCGCATCGGCGGCACAGGCGCAGACCCTGAAGGGATCGCCCACGTCGATGCAGCGCCAGAACGCGGCGGCGAAGAAGAACGACTACTCGTTCCTGCGCACGATCAGAGACGTGTCGAAGTTTGCGGACCTGGGGCTGCTGGTGCCGGTGCGGGGGAACGCCCACTACCTGCTGGCGGGTGTCTCACAACCGTATGCCCGTCCGGCGGTGAAGACGTTCGTGGAACGACTGGCGGCACAGTACATGGATGCGTGCGGCGAGAAACTGGTGGTCACCAGTCTGACCCGCCCGCTGACCAGGCAGCCGTCGAACGCGTCCGAGCTGTCGGTCCATCCGGCCGGCATGGCAGTGGACCTCCGGATCCCCAGCAAGCGGTCGTGCAGGACGTGGCTCGAGAACACGCTGCTGTACCTCGAAGAACAGGGGTCACTCGACGCGACGCGTGAGCGGTGGCCGGCGCACTACCACATTGCGATCTTCCCCGACCGCTATCTGCGCTACGTCCGGAGCATAGACAGCAATGCCGCCACGGCCACGCTGGCGTCGGCTAGCACAACGACAGAGAACCGCGCCAAGGGCAGCAGTGCATCGGAAGCGACGGAGCAGTACGTAGTCGACTCGGGAGACTCGCTCTGGTCCATAGCGCGACGCTTCCACACGAGCGTGGCGGAGCTGCAGGCGTTGAACGGACTGAAGGGATCGACGATCAAGGCCGGTCAGAAGCTGACGGTCCCGGCGGCGCCTGTCACGACGGCGAGCAGCGCGGAATACTGATCGGCACGCAAGCGAGAAGACAGGAAAAATGAGAAGCCGGACTTGCAGACGCAGGGTCCGGCTTCGTCGTAAATGGGCACCCGTCTTGCACCTGTGGCGTTCAAACAGCGCACATCGCGCTGTTGAAATAGCGCGCATCACAGGAGAAGCACCATGGCGATCGAATCCCTGCAGGACCTTTACGTCGAAGAACTCAAGGACATCTACAACGCCGAGCAGCAGATCATCAAGGCACTCCCGAAGATGGCCGCCGGCGCGAGCCACAGCAGTCTGAAGAAGGCATTCGAGGAGCATCTCGTCATGACGCGCGGCCAGGTCGAGCGTCTCGAGACGATCTTCGCCGAGATGGACGAGAAGCCGACGGGCAAGAAGTGCAAGGGCATGGAGGGCCTGATCGAGGAGGGTGAGGAGCTGCTGAAGGAGAAGGCGGATCCGGACGTCCTCGATGCGGGCTTGATTGGTGCCGCCCAGAAGGTGGAGCACTACGAGATCGCCGCATACGGAACGGTGCGCAACATGGCGCTCCAGCTCGGTCTGACCAGCCACGCCGAGCTGCTGCAGCAGACGCTCGACGAAGAGGGCGAAACCGACAAGCGGCTCACGGGCCTCGCAGAGGGTGGCGTCAACAAGGACGCGCTCATCGGTCGCCGCGGCTCCTGATCCATTAGATTATCGCAGTTGACATCGATGCAGCGGACGGCCGGTCGTGCCGTCCGCTGCGCCACCTTCCAGCACACGGACCGTCATCCGCCATGAGATTCACTGCTGCATTGCTCACGCTCTCACTCGTCGCGTGTGCATCGGATTCATCTTCAGGCGACGGCGGTACCGCAAGCGCGGCGACGGACTCATCGGCAGCTGCGCAGTCCGCATCAGACGCGGGCGCACAGTCGCCGGGAAGCACTGATACGAGCATGATGGCGCGGCTCGCGGGCGGGCCGGTGACGTCACTGCCGCCAAACGAGCTCGGTCGCATTCCGGTGCTCGAGTATCATCTCATCGGAGAGCCTGCCGGCCGCTGGACGCGCACGCCCGCAGAACTGCGCTCGGATATGCAGTTGCTGTACGACCGCGGCTACCGCCCCGTGAACATGACAGATGTGCTCGACAGGAACCTGAACCTGCCCGCAGGAATGTCACCGGTCGTATTCGTGTTCGATGATGCATCGCCGAGCCAGTTCCGATACATCGAGAAGGGCGACAGTCTCGAGATCGACCCGGCGAGCGCGATCGGTGTGTGGCTCGATTTCCAGAAGGCGCATCCGGACTGGGACAGCCGCGCTGTATTCTGCGTGCTGTCCGGCGCGGAAGCAGGGCGTTCGTTCTTCGGCAACAAGGAGATCGAGGGGCAGAAGTCGGAGTGGCGGTTCAGGAAGCTGCAGTTTCTGGCGCAGAAAGGGTTCGAGATCTGCAACCACACGCTGTGGCACATGACCATGTCGAAGTACGGGGACGACGCGGTGCAGGAGCAGATCGCGCGTCTCGACCTCGCCGTGGATTCCGCACTGCCCGGTTATCGCATTCGCACGCTCGCACTGCCGCTTGGCGAGTGGCCGAAGAACAGGGCGCTCGCACACCAGGGGAAGTGGACGGACCCGAAGACCGGGAAAGTCAGGTCGTACGATTACGACGCAGTGCTGCTGGTCGCAGGCGGACCGGCGAGGTCACCCTACGACACGGCCTTCGATCCACTGCTGATTACGCGGGAGCAGATCCTGGGCGACCAGCTGAGGAAGTTGCTGGATCAGATGGACCGTTCCGGCAACCGCTACGTGTCCGACGGGAACCCGTCCGTCGTCGCAAAACCTGTCGCCAGGACCGCTGTGCAGCCGGCAAATCCTGTTACGCAGTAGGAATGCGACGGTATTTCGCGCGCAGGAATTCGTAGACCGCGTAGGCGAACAGACCGACAGCGACGACGCCGAGCAGCCACGAGCCGTACGGCTGCGCATGCAATCGCTCCATACTCCGGCCGAAGTCGCTGGCCTCACTCGGGTCCGCTTCGTACGCGGCCTTCGCAACGAAGATACCGATCAGGATGAAGACGAAGCCGCGCGCCGCGATGCCGAACCGTGATGCGAGCATCGCCGGTCCGCGCGCTTCCTCATCCATGCGCCGGAGGCGCAGCTGGCTGTCCAGCTTTGCGATGATGCCGCGGTACATCTGCCACAGGCCGTATCCCGCGATGCCCACGCCGGCAGCGCCCAGTGCCCAGCGTCCCATTGGATAGTGAAGCGCCGTAGCGCTCCATTTCACAGCGGAGTCCCGCGTGGATTGGCCGTTCCCCGTGGTCAGCACGAGGAGAGCCGCCTGAACGGCGAGACCGCCGTTCACGACTGCGATGAACGCTGCGCCCACCCGCTGGTTCCACTTGTCTGACTCCGGATTGGCAATTGCCTCGTACAGCTTCCAGAGGGCGTAGGCGGCGAGGCCGACGGCGATCAGGGCGAGCGCGGCCTTGCCGATCAGCGGGCCGTCCAGCTTCGTCATGGCCCGCGATGTATTCGCAGCGCTGCCGTAGCCGAGAGCGGCGCGCAGAGCGAGCAGGCCCATGAGCAGATACGTCACGCCCTTCGCCACATAGCCGGTGCGCGCGAAGCGGGCGACCAGCCTCTCGTGAACCAGCTCGGCCGCTGTTGATTTCAGGACTATCGTTGCCATGTTCGGGTCGTCATCATCACTTCACGGGTCGTCGGAGTTATCGCCGTGGGCATAGTGCCAGAACTGCGCCGCTCCGCCAGCTGGAGAACGACATGATCGCAGCCGCAGTCGCCGCAATGGTAATCGCGCTTTTCCTCACGCCGCTGGGCGCGCCCGGCAACTGGATCATGATTGCAGTGCTGGCTGCCGGTGCGTGGTATGACCGCGTAGGCTGGCTCGTGCTGGCGATCTGCGTCTGCCTGGCGCTGATCGCTGAAGTGCTGGAGTTCCTGCTGGTAAAGCGGATGAGCGACCGGTATGGCGGCTCGCGGAAGGCGTTCTGGGGCGCAATTCTCGGCGGTATCGCAGGTGTGGTGATCGGCATGCCCGTTCCGATCGTCGGCTCGATCATCGCCGGCTTCGCCGGCTCGTTCGCAGGCGCCGCGCTGGTGACCTACATGGAAGCGAAGGACATGGGGCAGGCGGGGCGCGTCGGGTGGGGTGTTCTGCTGGGACGGATGCTGGCGGCCACCGTAAAGACGGCCGCCGGCATCGCAATCCTCGTCATGGGCGCTGCCGCGCTGCTCCTGAACTGATCAGGCCGGTGGCGGTGTGCAACCGGTCGTGCGGCTGGTGTCCATGATCTGAACGATCTTCCAGCCTGCGTGTGTCTTCGCCAGCTGCACTGCGTCGATGCCGCAATGGGAGAACTTGCCGCCGTGATGGAAGTCGTACTGTACCCAGACGTTCGCTACGTCGTCCTCCACCTGGATCTGCGTGCCCCAGTAGCGCTCCACGAGATCGCCCGCCGGCGCGCGCAGCAGGCCGGCCGCGAACTGCGCCGGTGTGATCCCCTGCACCACGGTCTCACCGTTCCGATCGCGCATCTGGATCAGTCGGCCGATGGGCACGAACGCGTCGCGTATCATCGTCGTATCGCGCGCTTTCATCCCTGCGAAGAGCTGGTCGAGCGGGGCGAGGATCGCCCTGGTGTCTTCTGCTGACGGAGTCGCGGACTGCTGTGCCGCTACCGGCAGGAAGGCACTGAAAACGAGGGCTGCGGCGAAGAGGAACGGTCGGGTACGAGACATTGTCGATGAGCTCCTTATCCGTGGTTGCGCCGGGAAGACGAAGGTCCCGCCAGAATCAAGGTAATGCACCAGGACTCCGGGACGGGACCCTTTCCGGGACGGGGCGCCGGTTCTGCGGCGGGGCGCGCGTCAGTCGTCCGTCCGACCCTTGCGCTGGGTTATGCGGACAACGGCGTCCCCCGTAACAATGACCAGGTCATCACCCATCCGCTGAACGTTCACCGACCCCGGACCGCGCACCTCCACGTCCGAATCGCCGATGCTGCCCGAGTAGCGCAACCGGTCCGTGCGGGTCGGCTGCAGGGAATCGATCCGGCCGCCTTCCACTGCCCGTTCCGACAGCGCCGCCCGCCCGCCGGTGAACGGTCGCCGCTCGATGACGCCGTTCTCCTCCCTCGCCCGCATGGTCGTTTCGAGGGCGCGCTGCGCGTGGACGGCCGACTCGCTCTGAAGCCGCTGGAGCTGGTTGAGCGTGGAGCGCGCCGAGCGCACGGACGCGCTGCTCCCATCGGCCAGGTTGCGCTCGAGCTGCTGCGTGAGGGACCGCTGCGCCGCTACACTCTGCTCGAGCTCCGTGTACAGCCGGCGGAGATCCAGCTCCGCCTGCGATACGCGGAACTCCTGTGTTCCCTGGAGACGGTTCAGCGGCTCACCGGTGCGTTCGACCGCCACCGCTTCCACCGGACTGCGGGCTGCACGGACCACCGCGTCACTCATGCGGCTGCCACGCCGGTAGGTGAGTCGCAGGGTCTCGCCGGGCTGCACCTGTGCCAGACGGGCGCCGGCGACGGGAGCGCGGACGTCGGCGCCGTCCACGCGCATCAGCACGTCGCCACGCCGGATCCCCGCCGCGTACGCCGGGCTGCCCGTGTCCACGTTGTAGATGGTCGGCGGCTCACTGAACACCCAGGCCTGCCCGGCCGTCGTCACGTGCTGCTCGCAGTCGGAGCAGACGAACCCCATGCCCAGCCAGCCCGGCGGGGTCGCATAGATCCGAGCGGTCGAGACGGCCGGTTGCGATGTCATGGCCCCGGCGGCAACTCGCGCCGGCGCCACGGTGCGCGTCGGCTGAAGGACGGCGAGCGACGTGCACGCAACGCGGGCGGGAGTGACAGTGACGGGTACGAGACGGTCCGATCGCCGCACAGTCAGAACGACGGCCTTGCCGGGCTTTCCCTCGCGCAGCGCAGATACTGCCTGTGGCGTCGTGACCGGATAGCCATTCACGCGTGCGATCAGGTCACCCTTCTGCAGACGGCCGGCAGCCGGACCCCTGGCATCGACGACCTCGACCCGCGGCTCCTCACTGCTCTGTGCCGCCGCATAGCTGACGCCGAGGTCCAGTGCGGCCACGCCGCGCGCGCACTGCGGCTGCTGTGCCGCCGCGGGGACTGCGGTGACAGTGATGGATGCCGCGATGAGCGGCAGAATTTCCCTTTTCATCATGCGTCTCCTAGAACCAGATCACGCGGCGGGTATTGCGACGTTCGGGCGGCCGCACATTCGCCTGGTCGAGCCCCTGCAGAATATTGGCGGCAACCGGATCATTGGGTGAGATCCGAACCATCTGGTTCGCCGCCTGGTGCAGTGTGGTAAGCGCGGTCTCGCGGGCATAGAGCGCGTCCGCAGAAGTGCGCGGCTGACCGGACTCCGCGAGTGCGGACAGCGCCTGTACGTAAGCATTGCCCGCGCGCCGCACAGTCTCGGCGGTCTCCTGGAGATCCGCGCTCTGACGCGCCACCATCATCTCGGTGGCGCTGCGCGAGCCGAGCCACTGGCCGACCGCGAGACCGCTTGCGAACAGTGCGAGCGATGCGGCGACTGCGCCGGCCAGCCACGCGCGCGGTATGACCCGACGTCGGCCGAGGAGCCCCGCTTCCCGAAGCGCGCGCACCGTGCGCTCCTCGAGCAGGTCGCCCGGCTCCAGCTCGCGCGGCAGCGCGTCGATGGACGGGCCTAGGTCCCACATGTCCGCTTCCGCGAACGCATCTTCATGCTCACGCATTTCCGACTCCCTGCTCCCTTGCAGCTACCGGCTCCAGCAGCGCGCGCAGTGCGCGGCGCGCATGGTGGAGCTGGCTTTTGGACGTCCCCTCCGAGATGCCGAGACGGCCGGCGATCTCGCCATGATTGAAACCTTCGATCTCGTACAGCACGAACACCACGCGATATCCGTCCGGCAGCAGCGCAATGGCGCGATCGAGGTCGAGCCTCTCGACGGTCGCGTCACGCCGCGCACTCAGCCGCGCCAGCCATGCATCGCCATCGCTAACCTCGAAGCCGGTCGGGCGCCGGGACCGGCTGCGCAGGAAATCCCGCGCCCGGTTCAGCCCGATTCCCGTCAGCCACGTCGCAAACGCCGAGTCACCGCGGAATCGTGAAAGCGATGTGGTCGCGCGGATCCACGTCTCCTGCACCACGTCCTCCGCATCGCCGGCCGCGCCGCCCAGCACGCGCAGCACGAGCTGGTAAAGCCTGGGCGTATGCCTCCTGTACAGCTCGCGGAATGCCCGCTCGCTGCCATCGATCCGAATTGCCTCGATGAGCTCCAGGTCTGTGATGGCCGTCATGGCTTCCAGTCTCGCCGGAGTGCCGGCGGGGCGGGTACGACGTGCATGCAGATGGTGAGTCGCCAGGGCGCCCGGAATGGTTGCCCGGCAGAATGGCGATGTGCGGAAGGTGTTATTCGACCGGGGCCACGCGCCAGACCGCTGTGACACGCGCCACCACGTCCCCCGACTCATCACGGATTTCCGCCACCGCCTCGTGCTCGACCGGCTCCGTCACGCGCGGAAAGGACGCCGTACTTTCCGCGGTGAGAACGCCGCGCGCCTTCTTCAGGAATTCCGTTGTGAGGCGGATCGGGATGCCGCGGACGTCCGGTGGTGCGGCGGTCATCAGTGCGAGACCGCTGGCGAGCTCGCCGAGGTTGGTCAGCGCGGCCGCGTGTATGGATCCGACATGGTTCCTGATCGCGCGCCGCTCCCGCAGCATTACGGTGGCGCTCCCACGCGCCAGGCGCGTGACGCTCGCTCCCATGCTTCCCGTGTACGGGATCATCCGGCCGACCAGTCGGCTGAACAGCCACCGGCCGCCGGGACGCGGGGAGAGACGGCGCCAGAGAGTCAGCAGCCGTTCCGCCATTACTGCGCTGCCACTCGGCGGAGACGCCCCGACCGGCTTCGAACTCACGGTGCGGTGTCTCGCACAACCAGCGGCTTCGGGCTGGCAAAGGATCGCAGCGGCTCCGGCGGACGATAAAGCGCAACTCGAATGCAGCCGACGACCGCGGCAACAAACAGAAGTGTTCCGATGACACGCACGATCCCGCCGATCATCACGTCGTGGTTCAGCAGGTTGGTTTGAATGAGGAGCCACGTCCAGTCGTGTGTCGTCGGATCGCCCGTTATGAGCGGGAGCCTGCGGACGCGCGCATCGGCGATGTAGTAGCTCAGGTTGAAGCAGCTCTGTCCCAGCCACAGCATCACGAAGAACGACGAGTACCAGTCACGGCGGCGCGCGAAATAGCCGACGAAGACGGCGGGGATGAGGATCTGGAACAGCGAGCCGCCGAGCACGGTCATGAACTCGCCGAACGGCATGAACACCATGTGTCCGGCCTCGTGAATGGCGAGATCGATGTCATCGAGGATCGTCCACGTGTCCGGTTCCGACCAGGTCCGCAGGTACCGGATCACATAGAGTCCGCCGAGCGCGATGCCGACGAGACGGGCGTTGCGGACGAAGCGGTCGTTTGCGTTCATGTGCAGAAAGATGCCCGCGCGCCCGCATGCATGCCAGCATTTTCTGTAAGCGGATTACATGCCGAGCAGCAGCCAGGCGCGCGTGCGCTTGCCCGGCGAGTAAGGCGCGTCCGGATCGACAGCCAGGATACCGGCCCATTCGTGGTCGGCCGCGAGCTGCCCGGCATCGTCAACGTCCTCGAGCACCTCTTCCAATGCGACGCCGGCTACGCGCCGCCGCCGGAACAGTGTCTCGAGCGCGGCACGGCGATCCGTCCATGCCTGTTCCACCACGGGCTCGTCGCCTGCGAACAGGAGATCGATCACATGCAGGCGATCGTCGTCAGCGATCACGCCGTCGATGATGAACGACTTCTTCGCGCGGCTGGCCAGACCCGCCAGTCCCGATGCGATATCCGAATGGTCGCCGCTCACGTCTCTGCCGTCCTGCGCGATCAGCGCGCACGCGTCCGCCGTCGCATACGCGAGAACACGGACGCCGTCGTGCCACGGGAGCAGTACCCGCCCTTCGTCCGGGATCGAGCGAACGGAGGTCGCACGCATCGGTTTCGCTGCCTGACTGCTGGTCTTGGCGGCAGCGGTGCGTGCAGGACGCGCGCGGCCCGACCCTGCGCCGCGGTTCGAGTGCCACACGCGATCACCGCCCGCGATCTCTTCCATCGTGCGGTCGGTAACGACCGATGTGTCGAACTCCGTCGTCGCCTCGTGGCGACGCGCATGCTCGTCGCGGTGCTTGATCAGCAGCCACTTCGGTTTCGGACCCGGATCCGTGCGCACCAGCGCCCATGATCCGCGCAGCCGTTCGCCGTCCAGCGTGATCTTCATCCGGCCGGCCCGGTACTCGCCACGCAGAATCTTCTCGACATCGTCCGACGGGCCAGCTTCATCCGCGGTGTACGTTCCGCGATCCCACAGCATGACGGTGCCGCCGCCGTACTCGCCCTGGGGGATGGTGCCCTCGAACGTGTTGTAGCCCATCGGATGGTCCTCCACCTCCATGGCCAGCCGTTTCACGGCGGGATTCACGCTCGGACCCTTTGGCACCGCCCAGCTCTTCATGACTCCGCCCAGCTCCAGCCGGAAGTCGTAGTGCAGATGCGATGCTGCGTGTTTCTGTATCACGAACACCAGCCTGTCATGTGACGGCACGGCCGCGTCACCCGACGGTTCCGCGGTCTTCGTGAAGTCGCGCTTCCGCTGGTACTCCTTCAACGCGGTGCGCGCCTGCTTCGCTCGAGCCTTCTTCGCTGCCATGCCCCTGTCCTGTTGCAAGGATCGGGCAGCCGTGGCGGTTGCACGGGCAGGGACGGACCGTCGCACCCGTGCACGGGTTGGACCCGGCCTCCTGTGCAGTCGTCACACGGAGGGTGCGGAAACATGGTGCTGCCGCGATGCATGACGTCCGTCCGATGCGACGAACGCACTGCGAGGAACCATGCGCGCACAACTGCCGGCCGCACTCATTGCGTTGAGCCTGCTCGGCTCCGCTCCCCTGCTCGCGCAGGATCAGCGCGACCGCCCGGCCGTAAAGGCCGTGGCAGCGAGCAGCGACATCACGCTCGACGGTCGCTTCGACGAGGCCGCGTGGCTCACGGCCACTCCCGCCACTGACTTTGTGCAGTACGATCCGTCGAATGGTGCGCCTGCGACGCAGCGCACGGAAGTGCGGTTCGTATATGCGGCCGACGCGTTGTATGTCGCGGCAAGGATGTACGACACGGAGGGGGCGCGCGGCGTGATGACGCAGCTCGCCCGCAGAGACGGACAGAGTGATGGTGACAACATCCTGTTCGTGCTGGACACGTATCACGACCATTCGGGACGCGCACTGCTTCAGATCAATCCGTCCGGTGTGAAGTTCGATGCGGGCCAGGCGTCACCTGCCGCGGACCCGTCATGGGACCCGGTCTGGCAGGCCGCGACGTCCATCGACTCACTCGGCTGGACGGCGGAGCTGCGCATACCGTTCTCGCAGCTGCGATTCCCCCGTAACGAGGTTCAGACGTGGGGCATGCAGATCTGGCGCTTTACGCAGCGTCTGAACGAGACATCGATGTGGGCGCACTGGACCAAGACAGATCCGGGGGGACCTCCGCAGTTCGGACACCTGGAGGACCTGCATGTGCCGGGACGCCAGCTGGGCGTGGAGCTCATGCCCTACGCGGTCGGTGCGTCCGAGCCGCCCCGGCTCACAGGCTCGCCCGATGATGACCGCGAGCGCCGCTACGGCTGGCGGTTCGGTGGAGACGTCAAGGCGCTGATCAGCTCTTCCCTGACGCTCGATGCCACGATCAACCCTGACTTCGGCCAGGTCGAGGTGGATCCGGCAGTCGTGAACCTGTCGGCGTTCGAGACGTTCTTCCCCGAGAAGCGGCCGTTCTTCGTCGCCAACTCCGGGCTGTTCAACTTCGGCTCCTTCAACTGCTTCTTCTGCAGCAACGTCAGCAACCTTTCGCTGTTCTATTCCCGGCGCATCGGCCGGCAGCCGCAGGGTTTCCTCTCGGACTTCGGTGATCGCGTCGAGCGGCCCGACAACGCCACGATCCTGGGCGCGGCGAAGCTGACGGGGCGCACGGGCAGCGGCTACCAGCTCGGCGTCCTGAATGCGGTCACGGCTGCAGAGCGCGCGACCGCGGATGACATCGACGGGAACCGGTACTCACAGGAGGTCGAGCCGCTCACCAACTACTTCGTAGCGCGCGCAAAGCGCACGACGAACAACGGCAACCTCACAGTCGGCGCGATGGGCACGTCGGTGATTCGCCGCTTCGGCTCGGACAACCCTACACTCGAGCAGACGATCCCGCACCACGCCGAGGCGGCTGGCATGGACTGGGACGTGAGCTGGGCCAATCGCGCATACAACTTCATGGGCAGTGTTGCGCTGTCGCAGGTGAGCGGGGACACCGCGACGATCGCTGCGCTCCAGCGGTCTTCCGCCCGGTACTACCACCGGCCGGACCGCGGCGACCGGAGCGGCGGGTTCCTGACGGACGAGTACGATCCCACGCTCACCAGCATGCGCGGACTGGGCTTCTACTCCCGCGTTGCGCGCCAGTCCGGTGACTGGGTGTGGGAAGCTGCGGTGAATGGCCGGACGCCCGGCTTCGAGGTAAATGACATCGCGTTCCTGCAGCGCACCGACTACACCTGGATGAACACCAACATCCAGCGGCAGTTCACCAGGCCGACGAGCTGGTATCGTGATGCTTCCGTGCTCGCAGGGATACAGCAGCAGGTCAACTTCGATGGTGATGTCACAGACCGGCAGTGGCGTGTATCAGCCAATGCGCAATTTCTGAATTTCTGGAATGCCGGCGGATTTTTCATAAAGAAGAACACCACGGACAGCGACAACCTGACGCGTGGCGGGCCGGTGGTGCGGGACTACGGCTGGTGGTTCGCGAGTGCGAACGTCAACACGGACAGTCGACGCCGCGTTGTAGTGGGCTTTACACCGGAGTATGGCCGCGGCATCGAAGGAAGCAGAACGGCCAACCTGAGGTTCAACGCCACGTTCAAGCCGGCGCCGAATCTGCTGATATCCGTCTCGCCGTCCTGGAACTACGACGAGAGTCGCGCTCAGTTCGTAAGGCGGTTCGTCGATCCGACTGCCACGGACTTCTTCGGACAGCGTGTGGTATTCTCCGACATAAGTACGACCAACGTATCGCTCGAGACGCGTCTTGCGGCGACGTTCACCCCGACGCTGTCACTCGAGCTGTTTGCGCAGCCGTTCATCGCCAGCGGCGATTACAGCGGGTTCAAGGAGTTCGTGAGGCCGCGTGGTCTGACGAAGCGCCAGTTCGACGCGGCGCAGATTCAGCCCGTGACGAATGAGGACGGGCAGGTCGTCTCGTACAGCCTCGACCCCGATCGCGACGCGCTGACGCAGAACTTCACATTCGACAATCCGGACTTCAATGTGAGGTCCCTGCGTGGAAACGCGGTATTGCGGTGGGAGTATCGTCCCGGCTCGACGCTGTTCCTGGTGTGGCAGCAGGAGCGCGCGGGTGGGGCCGGCGTCGGCAATTTCGATCTCGATCGCGATACCAACCGCCTGTTCGACGCGCGGCCCGAGAGCACATTCATGGTGAAGCTGAGCTACTGGCTCGGTCGCTGATCCGGCAGGACGCGACCTTGCACTGACCGCCGCGGCCGGTCATAATCCGCCCTTCCTCTGCACTGGATGGGCAATGATCGCGGTTGGGCTGCTGCTCGCACTGCTGGTCGGGATGTCACTCGGTCTGCTGGGGGGCGGCGGCTCCGTGCTGTCCGTCCCCATCTTCGTCTACATCCTCGACATACCGCCGAAGTCAGCGATTGCGATGAGCCTGGCGGTCGTCGCGGTCACGAGCCTGTCGGGAGCCGTGGGACACTGGCGTGCCGGCAATGTGAACGTGAGGATGGCGCTCGCATTCGCTGCGTTCGCCATGACGTCCAGCCTGGTCGGCGCGGCCGCATCTACGCTGCTCAGCGGGGACGTCCAGCTTCTCATCTTTGCCATTGTCATGTTCACCGCCGCGATCTTCATGTACCGCGGCCGGAACGACCTGGACCCCGGCCAGCACCACCCCACGTTCATGGCCAGCGCCGTACTCATCGGACTCCCCGCTGTCGGGGTGGGGTTCCTCACAGGGCTGATCGGTGTGGGCGGCGGGTTTCTGATCGTGCCGACGCTCGTCCTTCTCGGCCGGCTGCCCATGAAACAGGCCATCGGCAGCTCACTCGTCGTGATATCCCTCACGGCTGCCACAGGGTTTGCCGGCCAGCTCGCGCACGGTGTGGACCTGCGCTGGGGGTTCATGGCCGCATTCATCGCGATCGCCATTACCGGCAGCTTCGCGGGGGCCCTGATGGTGCCCCACATCCATCAGAAACATCTCCGCAAGGCCTTCGCGTTGTTCCTCGCGCTCATGGCCGTGTTTATACTTTACGAGAAGAGCAGTGTCTTCCTCCATCGATAGATCATGATCCTGCAGCGCTTCTTCCATGACGGTCTCGCCCAGGCCAGCTACCTCGTCGGCTGTGGCGCCACGGGCGAGGCGGTCGTTGTCGATCCGAACCGCGATGCCGCCGCGTATGTTGCGGCCGCCCGCTCGCAGAACCTCCGTATCACGCACGTGACGGAAACGCACATCCACGCCGACTACCTGTCCGGTCTGCGCGAGTTGTGCGCCGCGACCGGAGCCCAGGCCTATCTATCGAACGAGGGAGGGGCGGACTGGCAGTACGCCTCTGCAGCCGCGGACAAGGCAGTGCTGCTTAGTGACGGCGATACGTTCATGGTCGGCAATATCCGCTTTGAGGCGGTGCACACACCCGGTCACACGCCAGAGCACCTGACGTTCCTGGTCACAGACACAGCGGGTGCGGACAGGCCGGTGGGCGCATTCACGGGCGACTTCATCTTCGCCGGCGATGTCGGCCGTCCGGACCTGCTGGAGAAGGCCGCCGGCGTGGCGGGGACAATGGAGGCTGGCGCCGGACAGCTGTACGCGTCCATCCAGCGATTCAAGACGCAGCCCGACTACCTCCAGCTGTGGCCGGGACACGGTGCCGGCTCCGCATGCGGCAAGTCGCTGGGCGCAATGCCGCAGACGACGCTCGGATACGAGCGACTGTTCAACTGGGCGCTCGCTGACATGACCGAATCGGCGTTCATCAGGGCGGTGCTGGACGGGCAGTCGGATCCGCCCACGTACTTCGCGCAGATGAAGCGGCTCAACCGCGCGGGGCCGCATGTGTTGAATGGGATGCCCGCGCCAGCGATGATGCCGTCGCACGAGTTGGAAGCCGTGCTCGACAGCGGCGCACTCGTCGTGGACACGCGGCCGTGGCCGGACTATGCGGCGGCGCATGTGCGCGGGACGATCAGCATACCGCTCAATCGCTCGTTCGTGAGCTGGGCTGGCTGGCTGCTCCCCTACGACGCGGATGTCTACCTGGTCACGAAAGACGCGATGGCTGCGCAGGCGGCAGTGCGGGAGCTCGCACTGATCGGGATCGACCGCGTCGCTGGCGTGTTCACTGCAGACGCGGTGAGCAACGCCCGCGCGGACAGGATCGGAACCATCGACCAGACGGATGTCCGGGGGATGTCGGCCGCCGCGGCAGAGCGCGGCAATACGATTCTGGACGTGCGCAACGCGCAGGAGTGGCAGGCGGGGCATGTTCCAGTCAACGGCGGTGCCATGGTCCTGCATATTCCACTCGGACAGCTGCAGCGGAGAATTGCGGAAGTGCCGCGCGGCGAGCGCGTGCTCGTGCATTGCAAGGGCGGAACCCGGTCCGCGATTGCGGCCAGCATCCTCGAGCGCAACGGGATCGATGCCGAGAACGTAAAGGGTGGATTCGACGCCTGGCTCGCGGCCGGTCTCGGAACAGACTGAGACCGCGCAGCGGCCGCAGCAGCAGGACAGGACGGCAACCCGAAACGCGGGAGAGATCATGCAGGTCGAGCCGATCAATGTTACGGCGACCATTGCGGTCGTCATGGGAATCCTCGTCGTGCTCATCCCGGTCGCAGGTCTCACGCTGCGATTTGCGATGAAGCCAATCACCGAATCGCTGGCACGCCTCCGCGAGGGGACGCTGGAGCGGGAGAAGGCGCAGCTGCTGGAGCGGCGAGTCGCCCTCCTCGAACAGGAGCTTCATGGCCTCGACAGCATCAAGGAGAACGTCGCGTCCATGCTCGAGGCGGCTGAGTTCCAGCGTCAGCTCAACGCAACAACGCCGAGGATCGAGCGCTGACGTTTGCAGCGGGGAGGGACCCCCTGTACGTCCCCTGCCAGGCAAGCGAACGGTGGCTCCAGCTCTCGCCGCGGTCTGAGTACGACTCGCTCGGCCTCGACGACCTCATCCACCTCGACGTCATGACACGGGATGCGGAAGGCTCGCCCTACAAGCTGTGTGAGCTCGTGCTGTCACGCGCGGACATGCTTCACGCGATCGCGGCGTATGGCGACCCGCCCTTCCGCAACCGCAAACCGTAATGCAGCCGAAGCTGTCAGGGTCCCCCGAATTGATCGAGTACGCGGATTTTCAACGCGTGGAGATGCGCGTCGGGCGCGTGGTGCGCGCGGAGCCGTTTCCGGAGGCGAGGCGTCCGGCAATCAAGTTGTGGATCGACTTCGGCGCGATCGGTGAGCGCAAGACGAGTGCTCAGCTTACGCGCCACTACACGCCCCACTCCCTCGTCGGGCGGCTCGTGATCGCCGTCACCAATTTCCCGCCGAAGCAGGTCGGCAAGTTCATGTCGGAAGTGCTGGTGCTGGGTGTGCCGGACTCGGACGGCGAGGTCGTGCTGCTGGAGCCGGAGCAGGACGTACCGCTCGGCGGGCGGGTGTATTGAGCGTTCCGGACGTCTCACCTGAAATCCCGCCGCTGCGCTGGCGCGCGACACTTCGTCTGCTCGGCGGGCTGCCGCAGGGTGCAATGAGCCGCGGCTTCGGCGCCATTGCAGACATCCCCCTTCCACGGTCACTTCGCCGCCCCGTTCTCTCCGCATTCGCCCGCGCGACGGGCATCGATGCGACACGGGCGGAAAAGGATATCGCGGAATACGGATCGATCAACGAATTCTTCGTGCGACGTCTGCGCCCGGGCGCGCACAGCATCGACGCGTCATCCGACCGGCCGGTGTCGCCGGTCGATGGCATTGTTGGTCAGCTCGGCGGCATCGAGAAAGGATCGCTCATCCAGGCGAAAGGGCGCACGTACACCGCCGGCGCGCTGCTCGGGGACCCGCTGGCCGCCGAGCGCTTCCGGCACGGCTCATTCATCACGATCTATCTGAGTCCCCGGCACTACCACCGCATTCACGCGCCGTGCAGCGGCGCGATCCGCAGGTGTGATCACATTCCGGGCGCCCTTCTGCCTGTGAACCTGCCGAGCGTCATGCACATCGACGCGCTGTTCCCGCGCAACGAGCGGCTCGTGTGTTACATCGAGGACGGCGGCGGCTCGTTCGGCAGCACAGCGGTCGTCGCGGTCGGGGCGTACAACGTCGGACGCATCTCTGCCGCATTCGATCCCGCATGGCGGGATGGCCGCCACATAACAAACCGGCGTGATGCAGCGGGTGAGAGCCGGCACTACGATCCGCCGGTCGCCGTCGCCAAAGGCGACGAGATCATGGCGTTCCACCTCGGATCAACGGTCGTCCTGCTGTTCGACCGGCCCGTCACGTTCCTGCCCGGCATTGCGCCGGGGAGCGACGTGACAATGGGCAGCGCCATCGGCATGCTCTGACGTCTACTCTTCGCGCAATACCACCAGCGGACGCAGCCCTGTCGCGCGCCATGCGACCGCGACCGCGGTAGCGACTGCGAGGCCGGCTGCAGTAAGAACAAGAACGGCAGCGTGAGCCGGTGCGAGCGTCAGTGCGGCCTGCGGCCTGTATATGTTGATCCCCGCAATCGTCACATAAACGCCCGCGACGCCAGCCAGACCCCCGACACAGCCGAGCAGTCCATTCTCCAGCGCAATGACGGACATGACGTGCTTCCGGCCATAGCCGATCGCCTTGAGCACACCGAGCTCGCGCTTCCGTTCGACCAGGGAGAGACCGACTGCGTTCGCGATCAGGACCGCGCCGGCGAGGAGCGCCAGCGCGCTGACACCCGCGACGAAGCGGAACAGGCCCCTGTACACGCGGTTCATGAAGTCCCGGAAGTCTGCAGGACTCACGACGGTCACGCCGGGCAGCTCAGACGATATGCCATCGCTTACCGCATCCATCCTGGCTGCGGGCACCGCTACGGACCAGACGGCAGAGCCGCCAGCACTGCCTGTGAGCCGAAGGACCGTCGCGCGCGGCGCGAGGACGGCGGGGGGGCCGGCCATCGAACCCTGTGCGAGATAGCGGCCTGCCACGCGCATCGCTGTCGGCGCACCGTTCACAGTCAACGAGACGGCCGACACAGTGTCATTCGGGATGGCCGGAAGAATCACTTCGTTCCCTGCTCCGGTCCACGTGGAGCCGGGAAGCAGACGGACTCCCTGCAGGTCGTCCACGCCGCGCAGGACGATGCCGTCGCCCGCACGGCCTGACCGCACTGCGCGGGCATCTATGGCGCCCCGCACGGTGCCGTACTTCGACAGCACAGCGGATACGCGCGCCGAATCCGCGCGCGCCCCGAATACGAGCACGTCCTGGCCGTCCACGTCCATCGTTCTCGCCAGCAGCTCATCGCGTCCGTTGATGAACATGGTGGCCGACATCGCGATCGAGAAGACACCGGCGAAGAGCGCGATCAGAGCAAACGCCGAGCGGATCGGATGGCGCGCGAGGTTGCGTCGCGCAATCGCGGCCAGGCCCGGTAGCGGCGCCAGGAGGACGGCACGCAGCACGAGGCTCAACACGCCGCCGAGCAGGATCAGGCACACAGCGGCGACAATCGTCAGCCCGAGGCCGCGGACCGCGGAGCCCAGCACCAGCGCGCTGATCAGAAAGATCGTCAACAGGAGAATGCCATGCAGCGCTGTAACGAGCAGCCGGCCACGCCGGTCGAGTGACACCGGCAGCGCGCGCAGCAGCACAGCCGGCCGAACAGCGCTCGTCCGCACGATCGCGTGCAGACCGAACACGAGAGCCGTCACCGCACCGATCGCGACTCCGCTCGCCAGCGTGCGCCATGGGGCGTGAAATTCCAGGAGAAGGGCGCTTTCCATGCCGGACATGAGCCCTGTGAGCGCGCGCCCCACGAGCACTGCGCCGGCCGCGCCGGCCACTCCACCCGCGAGCCCCAGGACTCCGGTCTCAAGCGCGAACAGGAGCAGGAGATGACGCTGGCCGTATCCGAGCGTTTTCAGTGTTGCGATCTCCGGCGTGCGCCGGGCGAGAACCACCTGGAGTGTGTTGGCCACACCGACACCACCAACCAGCAGGCCCAGCAGGCCTGCGCCCGTCAGCATCGTGGTGAACAGCTCCGCGATCGACGCGCCCGCGGCCGCCGACGCATCGGCCGTCATGACGTCCCACCCCGCGTCGCGAATCAGGACGGAATCGGCAGGGTCGCGAAGCGTGACCAGCGCACTCCGCACCACGTCCGACCGGCCGCCAATCAGGGCGGCGGTTTCCAGACCATAGAGCATCGTGTCACCTCGGCGGTCCGGCAGACGGTCGGCGACGCCGCCCACAACGAGCCTCGCCGGTGGCGCTCCGGGCTCGCCCGCGAGCAGTACCGCATCTCCGATGGAAACGCCGAGCTTCCGCGCGAGGTCCCGCGTGACGATGACCGCGCCCGCGCGCGACAGGATGTCGACTGCGGCGGGGGACGGGTCGGCAAGGACAATGTGCCCGGCGAGCGGCCACGTCCGCGGATCGACGCCGAACGCGCGCATGACGAAATAGACGCGCGCGGCGCCTTCGCGGCGCACGAGGTTGCCCTGAGACGGCGCCAGGCGGGCGGCGGCCCGTATGACGCCCGCACGCTCCAGGTCGGCGAGCACAGCGTCGTCCTGCGCGTCCCAGACACTGTCTGCGGGGGAGATCCGCGCGTCGCCACCCAGCACAAGACGGGGCGGGGCCGACATCGAGTCACGGATGCTCGACGACAGGAGCTGCATCGAGACCAGGGACAGGACGCCGAAGGCGATGCAGACCACGGCAAGCAGGCTGCGCTGCCGCTCCCGCAGCAGGGAGCGGACGGCGTGAGAGAGAGCAAATGCGGCAGTCACATCGCACCTGCCCAGGCAGGTTCAGCGAGGCGTCCGTCGACAATGTGGATCGTCCGGTCCGCGCGCGCCGCAACCTCCGGGTCGTGCGTGACGACGACCACTGTGATGCCGAGATCCGCCCTGAGCTGATCGAACAGAGCGAGGACTTCTCCGCCGGTGGCGCGATCGAGATTACCGGTGGGCTCGTCGGCAACGAGGAGCGCCGGCTGCGTCACGATGGCGCGTGCGATCGCTACCCGCTGCTGCTGTCCGCCCGACAGCTGGTGCGGTCGGTGGCCGAGGCGGTCGCCGAGGCCCACGCGCTCGAGGGCGCGCACTGCGAGCGCCCGGCTTTCGCCGCGCTTTCGCGAGACATGGAGCGGCGCCTCGACGTTCTCCAGGGCGGTCAGCGTTCCGATGAGATTGAACGACTGGAATACGATGCCGATCTGCTCGTTCCTCACGCGAGCGAGCGCGGCCTCGTCGAGGTTCGTGATGTCGCGACCACTGACGATGACGGCGCCGCTCGACGGCGTGTCGAGGCCGGCGATGAGACCGAGCAGCGTAGACTTGCCGGACCCGGAGGGTCCGGTCACCGCGACCCACTCACCGGTTTCGATGCGGAAGCTGACACCCCGCAGGATCTGTATCGATTCACTGGCGAGCGGCAGTGCCCGCGTCACATCCAGGAGCTCTACGGCGGCCGTCCCCATGTCACCCATTGTGCGGATCTCCCTGGTCATTGGTTGGGCGCAATGTAGGTGCGGATGCGAACGGGGTTGAGCGCTGTGCAGGGACGGGCGCAGCGGGTGCAGGGAGTGGCGGGATTGCAGCAGTACAGGGCGGCCCCTGGGGCGGACCGCGGCGGTTGCTCAGAGCGACCGGGTCGAAAACGTCCGCAGCGCCGACACCCGTGCCGCCGTTACCAGCCTCGCCTCGTATTCGTCGCCGGCGTCGAGGGCTGCCACGGACCACAGTGTGCCGTCGATCAGCACCTCGCGGACCGGAACGCGGCCCGGCAGGAAGGGAAGCAGATCCGGCGTCGCATAGAGCCCGCCGCCCACCGCCTTCACATATGCTTCGCGTTGTGCCCAGGCCTCCGCAAAGATGCGCGGCCGCGCGGAGGCCGTCGCGCGACCGACGATCCGTGCGTTGTCCGCGGAGAGGAAACGTGCGGTGAGCGCATCGAACCTGCGCGCCGACCGCACACGCTCAACGTCCACACCGACGGGTGCAGTGCGGGAAAAGGCCAGGAGGGCGCGGTCACCCGCATGGGAGATGCTGAACTGGATGTCGCCGGTCCGGAGACGCGGTTTCCCCAGCGGTCCATAGTCGAAGAGAATGCCTTCCGGCGAGTCGCTGGTGTAGCGTGCGAGGAGAATGCGAAGGGTGACGCGGGTCGCGATGAAGGCGCGGGATCGTGCTCCCTCGAGGCGGGCAGCGCGGTCTGCTTCATCCCGTGCGAGCACGTCGCGACGGCCCGCGGCAGCGAGCATGGCGTCATCGCTGAGCAGCCAGGCGTGGACCACGCCGGGGGTCAGCACCAGCTCTGACGGCGGCTGTTCCCAGGGTGTGGACGGGGCTTCGGACTCACTCAAGAATGACCTCCCGATACACGGCCGGGGATGCGCCGCGGCGACCCGCGCGGTACCACGCTAAGCAACGGCGGTTGCCGTCGCAAAGTTTGCAGAGCGGAAAACCCAAAATATTTCTGTTGCGCACAGGAGAGATGATGCTCATTTTTGTCCGCACCGGCGAGCAGCGATCGCCTACAGCGTTGTTATAGACCCTTTGACGGAGACGGTTATGGCCAAGGCAAAGAAGTCGGCATCGAAGAAGTCGGCGGGGAAGAAGTCCACCGCCAAGAAGTCGACTGCGAAGAAGGCCGCCAAGCGGGCGCCTGCGAAGAAGTCGGCTGCGAAGAAGGCACCGGCGAAGAAGACTGCGAAGAAGGCACCTGCCAAGAAGGCCGCGAAGAAGTCCGCTGCTAAGAAGGCGCCGGCGAAGAAGGCCGCCAAGAAGAGCGGTGCGAAGCGCGCACCGAATCCGGCATTCATGAAGCCGATGACGCCGAGCGCATCGCTCGCAGCCGTCGTGGGCAGCAACGGCATGCCGCGCACCGAGGTCACGAAGAAGATCTGGGCGTACATCAAGAAGAACGGCCTCCAGGATGCCCGCGAGCGCCGCATGATCAACGCCGATGACAACCTCCAGAAGGTGTTCGGCGGCAAGAAGAAGGTCTCGATGTTCGAGATGACCAAGTACGTGAATCAGCACCTGAAGTAGTCACAGTCCAGTCGCACCACAGAAGGGGGGCGTGCCGATGAGGGCGCGCCCCCCTTTTGCGTGGCACGCAACGTGACCAGCAGACGCGCATGACTCAGCAGATCTCCAACGCACAGGGCGCCGCCCTGGAACAGCGGCTTGGACGGGACCGCCTCGAGCGCGATGTCCCGCTCGCACCGCTCACCACATTCCGCATCGGCGGGCCGGCAGACTACATGTACCGGGCACGCACACCGGACGAGCTCGCGGATGCCGTGCTTACCGCTCGCTCGCTGGAGCTTCCATTCTTCCTGCTCGGCACGGGAGCAAACATCCTGGTAGGGGACCGCGGCTACCGCGGTCTCGTAATACGCAGCGAAGTCGGCGGTATCGAGTTCCTCGACGACAACCGCGTGTGCGCCGGCACCGGAGTGCAGATCTTTCCCGACCTGATCGTGGCGACGGTCGCGCGGGGATTGGGCGGGCTGCAGCACTACGTCGGCATACCCAGCACGGTCGGCGGCGCGATCTGGCAAAACCTGCATTTCCTCTCACCGCCGCCCGAGCGCGAGCGCACCTGCTTCATCGAGGAGGTCCTGGAGTCGTGCGAGATCCTGAGCGAGGAAGGCGAGCGCAAGGTCGTAGATCACGACTACTTCAGGTTCGGATACGACTACAGCATCCTGCACGACCGCAGTGATGTCGTTCTCACGGCGACGTTCCGCCTCGAGCCGCAGGACCAGTCGTATCTGAGGATGGTCATGCGCGAGAATCTCAAGTGGCGCGACGAAAAGCATCCGGACCTGTGGCTTTACCCCTGTGCGGGCTCGATCTTCCGCAAGATCGAGAACGTCGGCGCGGGGAGACTGATCGATCAGTGCGGCCTGAAAGGACACGTCATCGGCAACGCACAGTTCTTCCACCGCCACGCGAACATCATCGTCAATCTCGGCGGCGCCTCGGCCGCTGACGTACGCTCACTGATAGACCTCGCACAGCGCACCGTGCGTGAACAGCTCGGGTACGAACTGCATCCTGAGATCGGATTTATCGGGGAGTTCTGAGGGGCGTTCGTGCGGGCGGGGAGAGCGCCCTCACGTACTGCGAAGTGCCTAGTGAGCGGGCGTTGTGAGCCGCTCCACTTCCACGATCAGTGTTGTGTTCCGCGGGATCTGCGCGGGGTGACTTCCCGGACCGAAACCCGTCAGACTCGGACGAATGACGAGCTGCCGGATACCGCCGACTCTCATTCCGATCACACCTTCGTCGAGGCCCGTCATGACGAAGCCGAGTCCCAGCAGAAACTCGACGGGCCCCGTGTTGCGTGATGTGTCGAACTGCGTGCCGTCGGGGAGCCAGCCGGTGTAGTGGATGCGCACGTTGTCACCGACTTCCGCCGTGTCCGCTTCACCAACCACCTTGTCCTTCCAATACAGACCCGATGGCGAGAGGTTCATGGTCGACAGGTCTACACCAAGCGATGCCGCATACTGGATGGTCTCCGGATCCGCCCACTTGTCGTCGATGCCGGTCGAACTGTTACACGCGCACAGAAATAACAGCAGCAAGACGAGCAATCTTCGCATGGCACCTGCCTTGTCAGGGACGCTGGCGAACTTCCGTTAGGAACGATTGTCTCCCCGGATATGCGACAGGGGGGCGTGGTTTCTTCCCGCGCCCCCCTGCTTCCTCTCAGACTTGTACCTACACCCGCGTCGTCGTTCTGCGACCCACAATCATGCGATAGATCGCGAGCAGGATGATCGCGCCGATGATCGCGCCGATCAGACCCGTGAAGCCGCCGGTACCATCACCATCCGCGGCGCCGATCCCCAGCATGCGGAACAGCCAGCCGCCGAGCAGGCCGCCCAGGATACCGAGAATGATCGTGACAATGATGCCACCCGGATCCTTGCCAGGCATGATCAGCTTTGCCAGCGCACCGACGATTGCGCCGACGATGAGCATCCATAGAAATCCCATATGAAACTCCCGTCAGGGTGAGGAACAGGCTCCGTGCGGAGCGGCCGACGGGAGGGTCGCAGGTGCAAACGAAGTGCCGCGGCACACACTCGAAGTGTACGCCGCGGCACTACAGGGGCCAGGCCCGGGGCCGGAACGGCCGGTGGCCGCTCCGGGCTCTTCGCGTCAGGTCCGCCGCTGTCCGGCCTCAGACCGTGCTGGGCCTGCCCAGGTACTTCACCGCGCGCCACACCAGCCAGGCGATCAGGACGATCGGGAGCAGCTTGAACACGAGGGCAAAGAAGCCCACGGTCAGGCCGAGAATGACGCCCAGGACCTTGAGTGTAATGAGACCGATGACTGCGAGAACGCCGCCGGTCACGAGTTTGTTGCTCATCTGTCCGTCTCCTGTTGATCGGGGTCCGAGCGCCATACGCCCGCGGATTGTCGAAAGATTCAGCGGCGCAGACGGCATCGCCATAACTTTGGCGGCAGACCCGTGTTGCATCGGCATCGGAGGCGACGAATTGAAGGCAGTAGCGGCGGCGGTAATCCTGGGACTGGCGGGGTGTACGGCATTGGGGCAGCGTGGCGCGCCGCCGGCAGGGGACCGGTGGGAGGCCTCGGTAACGATCACGCGGGACGCATTCGGGATCCCGACGATCGACGCAGCGGACGATGCAGGCATAGCCTACGGAATAGCGTATGCCATGGCCGAGGACGGTCTCCCCGAGATTGACGCGCTTTACGCCGCACTGGGGGACAGTGCGGCTGCAATGGCAGAGTACCGGAGTGAGAGCCCGGCCATGCAGGCGCTGTGGTCGGCCTGCGCCGCGGGACTGAACCGGTACGTGGCGAAGCATCCGCAGGAACCCCGCGCCGTCACGCACTATGAGCCCTGGATGGTGCTCGCCGCAGCGAAACGCCTCGAGCTTGCCCAGCGCGAGAAGACGTCGGGTGGCGGCGATGAAACGCTGGCGTGGGCAGCCGCGCCGACGGTCGCCGCGGGGCCGCCCGTGCTGCTCGTCAGCGGGCGGCGGGTGAACCCTTACGAGATGACACTTCGAGCGGCCGACGGCTGGCGGTTCCACGGGTTCGGTGTGCTGGGCCTCGCCTGGCCAGCGGAGGGGTTTGGTGGCGTGACCGCGTATGCGCACGCGGCCCCCGCCGTTCCCGCAGACACCTCAGCCGCGTCGCGCAGCATTCCAGACGGACGGCTGGCGCAGCTGTATGCGCTCTCGCGAGCGCAGGACCTTCCCTCGTTTGCGGCGGCGCGCGCGCAGCGACGCATGACCGCTCCGACGGTTTTCATCGATCGAACAACGGCCGCCCTGTTCACAGCCGAAGGCGCGCCCGTACCCGCATCATCCGTGGCCATGCACGCAGGTGATCGCGCGGCGGCGGCGGCGGCTGTGCTGACCACGGACCGGCCCTGGACGCTGGACGACCTCGGGCTGGCAATCTTCGATCGGCGCGTATACGGCGCCGATGCGGATATCGCAGCGCTGGTCGACGAGTGGGAGCAGGTCGGAGCGCTCAACCCGGATCGCGCCGCGTCAATCGATGATGCCGTTCAGGTACTGACAGCATGGGATCGCACGAGCAGGGGCAGCGCACCGGAGATGACGCTCTACGCGGCATATCGTCGCACACTTGAAATTGACTCGAGTGGTGCGCTGCCTCGATTTCGCGCGCTGGAGAAGGTCGTCGCAGATGGGACGCTTCGTGAGCTGCGTCCGTGGGAAGCGGTCAACCACATCGTGAGTCCACCCGTACCGGGATCCCCGACCCTGGCGATTCCGGTCGCGGGCGCACCGGGCAGGTTTGGCATCATGTTCGCATACGACGCGCAGCGTGCCGGCCAGCAATACATCTGGCTTGCAGCGGCAGGGACCGGCACGGGCAGAGCAGTTGTGAGCCATGGCCAGAGCGCGCGCGCCCACTCCCGCCACGCGTTCGACCAGGCTGCACTGTTCGCAACCGCGCGGCTCAGACCGGTCGAAGCGCGGTGAAACGGCAGGGGCGTACATGCCGTACGGCGCACAGGTCCGCGACGGACCGTTACTCAGGAGGAGCCCGTGGACGACCAGAATGACCCGATGAAAGAGCCTGTGGACCCGCGCCGGGACCCGCTGCGCGAGCTGCAGGCCCGCGTGGAAGCCGCGATTGATGAGGCGAGGCCCAAGATCCGGCGGGCGCTCGCGGAGCTGGATGAGCGGGTGGACGAAGCGATGCAGGAGCTCCGGCCGAAGGCGCAGGCGGCCGTGCGTGAAGTACAGCCCAGGATCGACGAGTTCGTGGCGGATGTGCAGCCCCGTCTGGACACACTGCTGAAGAAGCTGCAGGAAAAAATCGACGAGATCCGGCGTGAGATGAACGCGCGCGCCGCGCGCCACCGGCCGGACGGCACGTCGCTGGGTGAGCTGCCGCCGCCGGGCGGGATGGACGGTCCCGGCGAGCCTGGAACAATGCCGTAAAAGAAACCGCCAGCAAGTCCAATGCGACTGCTGGCGGTCTCATTTCACGGACACGCTACAGCTCGGTCTGGATCGCGCGCGGCAGCGGGAGCGGGAGGCTTTCTTCTTCGGAAGGACCGGAGGCGAGCTCGGGCGCCTGTAGCTGCGTCGCCTGCTGGTCCAGCGTGTCGAGCGGCAGGATCTCATCGGCGGATACTGCACCGAGGTCGCGGAACTTGCGTGCGGCCGGCAGCACGCGCGACTCGAGCGAGCGTACGGCCCGGTTGTACGTGACGACGGTGCGGTCGAGCGACCGGCGCAGGTCGGTGAAGTGCTGCGCCATCGTGCGCACGCGGAGATAGAGCTCGCGTCCGAGTGTGCTGATCTGCTGCGCTTCCTTCGCGATCCGCTCCTGACGCCAGCCGTACGAGATCGCCTTGAGAAGTGCGATGAGTGTCGTCGGCGTCGCAATCAATACGCGCTGCTCCACACCGATCTCGATGAGCGCAGGGTCCCGCTCGAGCGCGGCGCTGTAGAACGACTCGCCGGGAATGAACAGGATCACCAGCTCGGGCGCTTCCTGGAACTGCTCCCAGTACGACTTCTCGCTCAGCTTCTTCACATGCGTGCGGATCTGCTGCGCGTGCTGCTTCAGGTGCGACGCCCGTATCGTCTCGTCACCCGCCTCGTGCGCATCGAGGTAGGCCTGCAGTGGCGCCTTCGCGTCGACAACAATGCTGCGGCCGTTCGGCAGACGGATGATCAGATCGGGACGGAGTCGGCCGTCCTCGGTGTTGATCGATTCCTGCTGATAGAAATCGCAATGCTCGAGCATACCGGCTATCTCGACGACGCGCTGCAGCTGGATCTCACCCCATCGGCCGCGCACCTGTGGCGCACGCAGCGCCTTCACGAGGTTCGCCGTCTCGCTCTGCAGCTGTGACTGGCTCTGGAGCAGCATCTTCACCTGCTCTGACAGCTGGCCGTACGCGCCCGCGCGCGCGGTTTCCAGCTCCTGGATCCGGGTGTCCACCTTCTCGAGGGACTCACGCAGAGGCTTCACCAGCGAATCGATCTCCTTCGCCTTCGCCTCCATATCCCCCTTCGCCAGGTCCTGCTGCTGCCCGAGCGTGGCACGTGCAACCTGCAGGAATGACTCCGTGCTCGACTTGAGAGCCGATGCCGACAGCGCCTTGAACGTGTCCGCCAGCCGCTGCTCCGCTACGTCGAGCAGTGCGATCTTCTCGGCCGCGTGTTCACGCTCGCGGTCCAGCCGCTCGCGCAGCGCCGCGGCTGCGACGCGCTCGTCGGAAAGCTGACGGCCGAGCTCTTCGACGCGGCTGTCGCGGTCACGGACCATCCGCTCGAGCTCGGCCGCGCGACCGGCTCGCTCGCGTACCGCTGCGACCTGGCCACGCCACCACGCGGCCGCAATCGCACCGCCGATCAGCAGACCGGTGAGGAGCATGAGGAAGTTCATTATTCAAATATAATGGCTAATGGCTAATGGCTAATGGCTAATGGCTAATGGCTAATGGCTAATGGGCTAAAGGCTAATGGGGTCATTCCGTTTTCAGGACGGTGGCGGGGTGGGTGGTGGCGGCGGTGCGGGCGGGGACGAGGGCGGAGATGAGGGCGATGGTGATGAAGATCAGGGCGGTCGCGAGGTAGAGGCGGCTGTCCAGGGCGGTCACGCCGAAGAGCATGGAGCGGATGAAGCGGACGAGTGAGGCGCCGCCGAACCAGCCGATGATCGATCCGACGAGGGCGAATATGAGTGATTCGCTGGTCACATCGGCGATGATGCCGGAGCGGCGCGCGCCGAGCGCCATGCGTATGCCGATCTCGCGTCTGCGCCGTGCGACTGCGTATGCCATTAGTCCGTAGAGTCCGATGCCGGAGAGGACGGCGGCGAGCCCGGCGAGGATGGTGGCGAGCCGCGCGAAGAGCCGCTCCTGGAGCATGGCGTCGTCGACCGTGTCAGAGAGCGTGCGTGTCCGGAAGAATGGAATATTCGGATCAATGGCAGAGACGACGTCGCCAGTGAGACGTTCAGTGCGATCTGCGCTGACGTTCGAGCGCACCATGATGAAGAACGTGCCAATCCACGAATTGAGTGAAACCGGCCGGTAGACGGCGGGGCGCGGGTCGGCGCGCAGGCCGAACGAGTGGGAGTCCTCCACAACCCCGATCACGTGCACCTCTTCCGCGTTGCGGACCTTGAGTGAACGACCGACGGCATTGGCGCTGCCGAACAGCATTTGCGCTGCCTTGCGATTGAGCACGACACCGCCGCCGGGCGCTTCCGGGTTGTTGTCCTCGGAAGCATTGAAAGACCGGCCGTTGATGATGGGAATGCCGACGGTCTCGAAATAATTCCGGCTCACGCCGACGGTGTTCATGTACGCGAACCCGATACCCTGGACGGGTCCCTGGTAGCGGTCGAAGAATCCGCCGCCCGAAAGGAGCTCGGCGTTGGCGAGTGCGACCGACTCGATGCCGGGTGTGCGCGCTACTTCGTCGAGGACGCGTGCGCGGAGCCTGATTACTGCCGCCTCGTCATAGCCCTGCTGCTCGGTCGCAATGCCGAACATCATGAGGCGGTCGGGATCGAAGCCGAGCTCCACGTCCGACAGGTTGCGGACGGTTGTCGCCAGCAGGATGCCTGGAATGACGAGTGCGGACGCGAGTGCGACCTGTGTGACGACGAGAGTGCGTCGTAGCCAGATCATCCGCCCCGTCTCCGAGCGCGCGCCGCCGTAGAGGTCCGTCAGTCTCGTAGTGCGCGCGAGCATCGTTGGGAGCGCAGCGAACAGGGTCGATGTGAGCAAGCCGAGAACGGCAGCGAACAGCAGCACGCGGCGATCGGTTCTGATTCCCTCCAGCGGGCCGACAATGGGAAGGCCGGTGTCGCGGAGCAGCAAACCGATCGTCAATGAGAGGGCAATGCCGACGATTGCTGAAAGCAATGCGATGACGATCCCCTGCGCCGCGTGATGCTGCAGCACGCGGGCGCCGGTGGCGCCGAGCGCGCGGCGGATCGCGCTCTCGCCGCGTGTATTCACTGCGCGGAACAGCAGCAGATTTGCGACGTTGGCACACGCGACCACGAGTACGAACCCGCCGATCATCAGCAAAAGCCGAACGGTGCGTGCCATGGTATCGCGCGAGCCGGGGCTGATGCCGATCCCCTGATGCACTTCAACAGGCCCCAGCGAATACTGCTCGGCCGACTCGGGGAACTGCTCGACCAGGTGATCGACTACGGTCTGAAGCTGCTCACGCGCCTGCGCGACCGTTCCAGTCGGGGCAAGCCGTGCGACGGTTTTGCCGAAGAAGCCGGCGTCTCGCGAATCGAACGACCGGCGCTCTGCGCGCATGTGGCGCAATGAGCCATACACTGCACCCGGAACCCACACGTCCGCCGGGCGTGACCGTTCGGGGCCGCCGAAGCCGCGCGGTGTGATACCGATGATCGTGAACGGGTTCGCGTTGAGACGGATCGTCGCACCGAGCACAGGCTGTGACTGGAACTGCTCTCGCCACAATGCGTCGCTGATGACGGCGACGTTCGTCGGCGCAGCGCCGCTCAGCTCGGCGTGCGTGAAGAAGCGACCGCGCTGCGGGGTGGTACCGAGCGTACCGAAGTAGTCGCCAACGACTGCGTGACCATTGAGCGGCTGCGCGTTGCCGCGGCCCAGTGCTGCGTGGAGGCTCGTCCACTGATACGTCGTCATGCTGGACAGCGCGGGGGTGCCGGCCGCCATGTCCTGGAAGTCCGGCTTCGAGATCAATGCGTCGTTCCAGGCATCTTCCGCTCCGACGCGCACGATCACGAGATCCTTCTGCGTGGCGATTCCGGGGAGGGGGCGGTATGCGACGTGGTCTACGATGCTGAACACCAGCGTTGCAACGCCGATGCCGACTGCGAGCGTGAATATGGAGACTGCGGCGAATCCGGGCGTGCGGCGGAGGCCGCGTGCGGCGAGCTTCAGGTCCTGCACGAAGTCCAGCAGCATTGCGATACCGCTCGCATCGCGCGTCGCCTCGGCGTGCACGTCGGCGCTGCCGAAGCGCTGCGACGCGGCGCGTTCGGCGTCTTCGCGCGACATCCCGTTTCTCATTGCCTCCGCGATGTCCTGCTCGCGGTGAAACGCCATTTCCTCGCGCAGCTCATCGGCCTCGCGCGTACCGCGGAACGCGTATCGAAGGCGCTCGATCAGGTCCCGAATCACCCCCATCATGCGCGTGCCTCGCCGGTCGACGTATCGAGTGTGGCACCAAGGATCCAGGAGACTGCGTCCGTCGACAGGGACCACCGTCGCCGCTCCTCCTCCAGCTGCCTCGCGCCCACCGGTGTGAGGTCGTAGTAGCGCGCCCGCCGGTTGTTCTCCGTGACCCGCCACTCGGACCGGATCCAGCCCTTCCGCTTCATCCGCTGAAGCGCCGGGTAGAGCGACCCCTGGTTCACGCTGAACGTGTTGCGGGAGAACTGCTCGATCCGTTGCGCGATGCCCCAGCCGTGCATGGGCTCGAGGGACAGCGTCTTGAGGACAAGCAGCTCCAGCGTTCCCTGCACCAGCTCGACGTCGGCCATTGGTCAGGCTCCTTGGGTCGGGCGGACTCCTTTTGGTGATCTGAAGGTGGGCTGGGTTCTTTTGGCGGTCAAGAGGAATGGTTTGGGAGGGCGAGGGCGAGGGCGTTGGCTGGGGCGAAGGCGAGGGCCAGAGGCGAAAGGCGAATGGCCGCCTGTGGCCGTTGGCGGTGCGGATCTCTAATATGGGACGAACGGCGGTCGCGTTCGTGGCTGGCCGGCATCGTACCAGACAATTTATCGGGCGAGGGCAGCCATGAGGGCGACTGTGCGTCGTGTAATGCGCGTGTGGGGTGCTGGAGCTGTGTTGGCGTTGTGTCTCGTGCCGGTGTCGGCGTGGGCGCAGAATCCGGTGAATGCGAATGCGGCGCGGTATGCGGAGAAACGTATCCCGTTCGAGCCTGGGTTCCGTGTCTACATCGTGCCGGACATGGAAGGCATGGGCACGGTGGTGAAGAACGCGGAGACCGTCGCAGGCAATGAGGGTCCGCGCTTCGTCGGCAGCGGCGGGCCGGACTACTGGGACCACTACCGGTCGCTCTACACGGCAGAAGTGAACGCGGTGATCGCGGGCGCGCGATCAAGCGGGGCGCGGTCCTTCGTGGTGAACGAGGGTCACGGTGCGAACATGTTCGCGAGCATCCTGCCGTGGGAGCTGGACCCGGACGCACAGCTGATCCGCGGCTTCCCGCGGCCGAATGTGATGTCCACCGCGATCGATTCGACGTTCGGCACGATGATGTTCACGGGCGCGCACTCGAGTGCGGGGTCGGGGGGCGTGATGTCCCACATGTATGCGTTCAGCCGGTTCACGATCAATGGCAAGCCTCAGAACGAGACGACGTTCAACTCGCTGGTCGCGGGCGAGAAGGGCGTATCGACATCGCTGGTGGCGGGAGATGACCAGCTGGTGCGGGAGACGAAGGAGTGGCTGGGGAACGGCGTGATCGGCGTGGTGGTAAAGACCGCGGTGGGGGGCACGGCGGCGATCACCTGGAGCCCGGCGAAGGTGCAGCAGATGCTCCGCGACTCGGCTGCCGAGGCGGTGCGTCGCGAGCGGGCTGGTGACTTCAAGCCGTACGTCCTCGATCGTCCCTACCAGCTCGAGGTCCGTCTCAGCACATCGTCCGACACGGTCCTGAAGCAGGTGGACGCGCTGATGCCGAGGTTCAACCTGACCAGGGGCGACGATGCGCGGACCTACCGGATGACGGCTCAGTCCGCCGTGGAGATCGGCTATCTCTTCGATGCGATCGAGCAGATCGTGCTCCGCGCACCGGCCAATCCGCCGCGTGCTGCGGCGACGCCGTCAGGTACACCAGGCCGGAACTGACGGGGAATCGGGACAAAACCCTTTCCCCGTCGCATAAAACACGTATCCTTGTCCGGTTTGCTCACGGACGCGCAACCCTTCAATCAAGAAGCGTATGGCAACAGAGGAAAAACAAGAATGGGGCAGTAAGCTCGGCGTCATCCTGGCGGTCGCAGGGTCTGCTGTAGGTCTGGGCAACTTTCTGAGGTTCCCGGGCCAGGCAGCGACCTACGGGGGTGGCGCCTTCCTGATTCCCTATTTCACGGCGCTGGTGCTCCTCGGCATTCCGATCGGGTGGAGCGAGTGGGCAATGGGCCGGTACGCGGGGCAGAAGGGTCTGCACTCGGCGCCGGGCGTAATGGGCATTATCGGCAAGGGCTCGACGGCGAGGTACCTGGGTGTGATCGGCGTGCTGATCCCCCTCGGCGTGTCGTTCTACTACGTCTTCATCGAGGCGTGGACGTTCGGCTACATGCTGAAGTATCTGACGGGCGGCATCGGCATCGATACCGCTGCGTCGATTGCAGAACAGGGTGCAACGTCCGCGGCGTATTACTCGAAGTTCACCGGCGCGGGCGCCGACGGCTCACTGTTCTCGGGCGACGGCATGCTCACGATCATGTCGTGGGTGGCAGTCTTCTCGATCAACATCTACTTCGTGTATCGCGGCCTGTCGAAGGGCATCGAGAAGTTCGTGTCGTGGGCGATGCCGGTGATGGCGGTGGCGGCGATGATCGTGCTGATCCGAGTGCTGACACTCGGAACGCCTGATCCTGCAGTGCCGGAGCAGAGCGTGCTGAACGGCCTGGGCTACATGTGGAACCCGAACTACTCGAAGCTCGCGGACTTCCAGACGTGGATGGCGGCTGCAGGCCAGATCTTCTTCAGCCTCTCGGTCGGCTTCGGCGTGATCATCAACTACTCGTCGTACATGAAGAAGCGTGACGACGTGGTGCTGTCCGGTCTCGCCGCCAGCTCGACGAACGAGCTGTTCGAGGTCGGCTTCGGCGGCATGATCACACTGACCGCAGCCGTTGTGTTCCTGGGTCTGAGCGGTACGACTGCGGCCGTGGCGACCGGAACGTTCGGTCTCGGGTTCACCACGCTGCCCGTCGTGTTTGCTCACATGGGCATCTGGGAGAACTTCATCGGCGCGGTATGGTTCTTCATGCTGTTCCTGGCGGCGATCACGAGCTCGCTGTCGATGTACCAGCCCGCCGTCGCATTCATCAAGGAAGGCATGGGCTGGACGCATGCGAAGGCGACGGGTGCGATCGTGGCGATGGCGCTCATCGGCACGGCGCTCACGCTGTACTTCACGAAGGACGGCGCGTTCTGGAGCACGCTCGACTTCTGGGTCGGCACGTTCCTGATCTTCGTGATGGCCGCCGTGCAGATCATCTTCTTCTCGTGGGTGTTCGGCATCGAGCGCGGGTGGAAGGAGATGCACGCAGGTGCATCGATCAGAATTCCGACCATCTTCAAGTTCATCATGAAGTGGGTGGCGCCGCTGTACCTGATCATCATCTTCGTCGGATTCTGCAAGCAGAATCTGCTGCCGTCGCTGCAGGCTTCCTGGGCGTCGACGGGCTCCCGCATGGCGATGATCACGACACTCGTAACGCTCATGATCCTGCTGTACGTCTGCTGGAATGGTGCGCGCCGGTGGCGCGCCGCCGGCATCGATCTCGACGACCGAAATCCGGACAAGGAGAACCAGGTATGAATCTCGGTGGATGGATCACGATGATCCTGTCGCTCGCGATCGTCTGGGGCGGCACCTTCTGGTGTTTCAAGAAGGTGCTTAGCACGCCGCAGGACGAGAAGGCACCGCCCGGATTCGGGCCGTGAGCTGACATCGTTTCGGATGCTGGAATGGAAACCGCCGGAGCCCCGAGGGACTCCGGCGGTTTTTTGTCGCCGCGTGGTGCGCGTGACGCGAGACGAGCGCTTCGGCGACTTCGGCGGCGGCGCGGCTGGATGCGCGACGCGGTGTCGCGGCGCGAGCTGCTAGCTGATCTTGAACTGCTTGCTCATGCCGTGCATGACGTGGGGCTTGCCATCCTTCGCGTCCGGAATGAAGCAGATGAACGCATAGTCGCCGCCGGCGGCGAGGTCGAGCGTGATCTGGTTGGTGCCGCCGGTCCTGATGGCCGTCGTGCCGCCGATCGGCGCGCCCGGCGGCGGACCCTCGGGCTTCTCGATGAAGCGTACGACATCCTCCACTGTCTTGCCCGGCTCGAGCTTCACAACGAGCACTTCGTGCGCCTGTGCCGCGGCGTTCGTCACGTTCACGACCTGCACGCCTGCGGTGAGCGGTACGTTCGTGGTGAACGTGTAATCCGACAGCGTCATCTCCACCTGCGCGACGGGCATCGCCGCGGACGCCGCAGCGGGAATGACCGTGATCGGGCGGGACATGCCCTTCATCACGTGCATCTGGCCGTCCGGTGCGGGGATGAAGCAGATCATGACGTGGTTGCCGGGCTGCAGGTCGATGGTCGCAGAGGACTCGCCGCCAGGGACCGGCGTGTTCGGTCCACCGACGTCGACCGCCCAGGCCGGCGGCGGGCCCGGGTTCGCCATGGCCGCCATCAGCTCCTCGAACGTGTGACCTTCCTCGAGACGGACCAGCTGCACGTGGTGCAGGTCCGGTCCCTCATTCATCAGCTTGATGGTTGTGACGCCGCTCGTGATGGTGTCCGGCGCGTCGAACGCGAAGTCACGAGCGTGGATAACGACCTGCTGCGGGGCTGCGGGCGTCTCGGCCGACGACTCTGCCGCCGTGGCTGCCGGTGCGTCCGGCTTGCAGCCGATCAACGCACAGGAAACGACCGCGAGACCAACGATGGTACGCGTCTGCATGGATGTCCTCGATGTCCTTGGATTTTCGGGTTGTTGTGCGCCAGAATGCGCGGGAGAAATAAGGGGTCGCGGGGCGCGGCGAACAAGGCTTTTCTCCGGACCACCCTTCGATGCGTCGGAGTTGACCCTTTTACCTATGCCCTCGCCCAGGGTGAGCGTCAGAACTCCAGTCGGAGACGTGTCCAACCCCGCGGCACAGCTGGTCCGCTGCGACGGCGGGGTTTCGGAGCGATATCGCCTGAAAATTCATGGATCCAGGCGCATTCTTGTGGCCTCCAGTCCGAATGTGTGCGAAAATCGGGGCGCGGACATGGCGAAACGGGCCAATTCCGGAACACCGAAGGGTGGTCCGTAAGCAGGCGTAAGCAGGAAGGAGCAGGGTGCGGGGGGTCTATACGGCGCGGGAGGCGGGTTTTACTGCGGCGGCGGAGGGGTTGGCCGCGCGCGGCAGGGTGCTGATGACGGCGCGGCTGATTGCGTTCGGCGGGGCCGTTGCGGCCGGCGTGGTGTGGGAGGTGCGCGGGTCGGGATACTGGCTTGGCGCGGCGATTGTGCTGGTGGCGGTGTTCGTCGCACTGGTGTTGGAGCATCGCCGTGCGGCGCGGGCGGAGGCATGGCAGCGGGCTCTGGCGCGGGCGAACAGGATGGGTCTGCAGCGGCTGGCGCGGTCGTGGGCGGAGCTGCCGGCAGTGAGGCCGCCCGCGCCCGACATGCGCGCGCACCCCTATGCGGACGATCTGGATGTCTTCGGCAGACCGGCGCTGACGCAGCTCCTGGCGCCGGTCGCGTCGCCGACAGGTCGCCACGTGCTGCAACAGTGGTTCCTGTCGCCGGACTCGCCGCCCGCGGTGCGATTGCGACAGGACGCGGTGCGGGCGCTTGCGCCGGAGCTGGACTGGCGCGACGAGCTGTTCGCGGTCGCCAGCGACATGCGCGCGGTGCCGTTGTCCGAGATCGACGCCTTCCTTGCCTGGTCGGAATCGCCGGGGTGGCTCTCTGCGCGCCCGCTGCTCATGTGGTGCGCGCGCCTGATTCCTCTCACCACGATCGTACTCGCCGCGGCGCAGGTTGCGGGCACTACGGATCGCGCGCTGTGGCTCGTGCCGGTGGTCGCGGCCGCGCTGTTGTCTTTCCGATTCGCACACGCCGCGCACGATGAGTTCAACCGGGCATTCGCGCGCGAGGGTGTACTGCATGCGATGCCGTCACTGCTCGCGCACACGGCCGCCGCGCCGGGCGATGCAAAACTTCTCGATACGCTGCGCGCGTCGCTGCAGACTGACGGCACATCCGCGGCCGACCAGCTGGCTCAACTGACGCGCCTCATGCGACTGTCGGAGCTGCGCTTCTCCAGCATGCTCCACTTCCCCGTGCAGACGCTGACGCTCTGGGATTTCCACGTCCTGCACACACTGGAACGATGGAAGGCGCGAGCGGGGCGACACGCGCGGCAATGGCTGCACGCTGCGGGCGAGATCGAGGCCTGTGCCGCGCTGGCCGCTACAGCGCACGACCATCCGGACTGGGCGTTCCCCGTCATCGATGAAGGGGCCACCAGGCTGGATTCCAAAGCTCTCGGTCATCCGATGATTCCAGACGATCGCTGCGTAAGGAACGACGTCGAAGTCGGGCCTCGCGGAACGCTGCTGCTGGTCACGGGCTCCAACATGTCCGGCAAGAGTACGCTGCTGCGGGCGCTCGGCTGCAACGTCGTCCTGGCGCAGGCTGGCGCGCCGGTGTGCGCGGAGTCGATGACCATTCCGCCGCTCGCGCCATTCACGAGTGGCCGCATCCGCGACTCGCTCACCGAGGGTGTGTCCCTTTTTCTCGCCGAGCTGCAGCGGATGCGCGCCGTCGTGGATGCAGCACGCGGCATGACGGATCGTACACTGTTCTATCTGCTGGACGAGATGCTGCATGGCACGAACACGGCGGAGCGTCGGATCGCGGCGCGCACGGTTATCGAGCACCTTCTGGAGCAGCGTGCGATCGGCGTCGTCACGACACATGACCTCTCGCTGGCCGACGAGACAACCATCGCACAGAACGCGGTGCGCGCGCATTTCACCGAGCACGTGACGCGCGATGTGACAGGGGTGCACATGGACTTCGACTACCTTCTCCGTCCCGGCCTTGCCACGTCCTCCAACGCGCTGACACTGCTGGAGATCGTGGGTCTGGCGAGGGGCGCCGGCGCCGCCGGATCCGTGTCCGGGAACCCTGACTGGATCGCCCCGCCGACCGCGCCTTGAGCATGGCGAGACCACCGGAAAAGTCTTGCCGCACACCGGAAATCATGGCATTTCGGAGTTCTGGCCCTTGATTTGCCCTGTCAGGCCTCCGGTTGAGCAAATGTGGTCAGTCTATTGGAGGCAAAAATGAGGAATCGATTTCTGACTGGTTTTCTGGCAGCGGGTGTGGCGCTGACGTTCGCAGCCTGCAACGTGACGAAGACCGAGGACGGCAAGGCGCCGGACGTGGATGTGGACGCGGGCGAGCTGCCGAAGTATGACGTGGATGCACCGGAGGTAACGGTGACGCCGGACACGCAGAAGGTCGTGACCCCGGACGTCGACATCAAGCCGGCCACGCCGGACACGACGACGGCGCGCTAAGCGCCGTTCGGCCGGCGCGCTAAGCGCCGTTAGGCCGGCGCGCGCAGAATCGCGTCAGCCGTAAGTCCTGCGAACCGCCCCCCGGCGGTGCGCGGGTGGAAAGCCCCGTGATGCCTCAGGCCTCACGGGGCTTTTTCATCCCGGGACTGGCTCGGTGAGGTGTTTTTCGGTTACCTTGGCACCTTCCGGGCACCATCGGCCCCTCTTTCTCCACTCCAGTCACGGACACCATGAGCGAATCGATCGGTAACTCCGGCAAGGGGATGAAGCTTCACACGAAGATCCTGCTGGGTCTCATCATCGGCGCGGTTCTCGGCATCCTGGCCAATGTGACGCTCGGTGGCGACGACCCGGTAGTCGAGGCGCTCAATACGTACATCGCGGGGCCGGTCGGGCAGATCTTCCTCCGGATGCTGTTCATGATCGTGGTTCCGCTGGTGTTCGCGTCAATCGCTCTGGGTGTAGCGGGACTGGGCGACCTGCGGCGCGTGGGCCGTGTGGGCGGCAAGGCGATCTCGTACTTCCTGATCACGACGGCGCTCGCGGCTGCGCTCGGTCTGACCATCGTGCACTTCGTGAAGCCGGGCTCACGCATTCCGGCCGAGGTGCGCTCCGAGCTGCTGGAGACGTACGCCGATGACGCTTCGTCCAAGATGGAGGTCTCCGCATCGCAGAACTTCGGCATGGAGACGCTGGTCAACATCGTGCCGCGCAACCCGGTCAAGGCGATGGCGGACCTGGACCTGCTCGCGATCATCTTCTTCGCGTTCATCTTCGGCGCCGCGCTGACCATGATCCCGGTCGAGCGGGCGGCGCCGATGGTCGCGGTACTGGACGCGCTGAACGACGTCGTGATCAAGGTCGTGGAGTTCGCGATGCGGCTGGCGCCATACGGCGTGACCGGCCTGATCTTCGGCGTGACGTCGCGGTTCGGCTTCGCGCTGATCGTACCGCTGAGCAACTACGTCGCCGTGGTGCTGGGTGCTCTGATCCTGCACGCGTTCGTCACCAACTCCCTGATCCTGCGCTTCCTGATCGGCATCTCGCCGAGATTGTTCTTCTCCCGCATCCGCTCCTCGATCATCACCGCGTTCTCGACGAGCTCGAGCAGTGCGACGCTGCCGACGAACCTGGCGGTGATCGAGCAGAACATCGGTGTCCCGAAGTCCATCGCGGGCTTCGTCCTCCCGATCGGCAGCACGATGTGCATGAACGGCACGGCGCTGTTCGAGGGGATCACGGTGATCTTCCTGGCGCAGGTGTTCGGTGTGCCGCTCGACTTCCCGCAGCAGGTGGCGGTCGTGATCATGTCGGTACTCACGGCAGTCGGCGCGGCGGGTGTCCCCGGCGGATCGATTCCGCTGCTGGTCGGTGTGCTCGCGATGTTCCGCGTGCCGCCGGAGGGTATCGCCATCATTCTGGGCATCGACCGCATCCTGGACATGAGCCGCACGACGGTGAACGTGATCGGCGACATGTGCGCGACGACGTGGGTCGCGAAGTCGGAGGGTCTGTGGTCTGCGGCAAGCGTTCCTGCGGTCGCGATGGCGGACGCGGCGAAGGTCCCGCTGGACGAGAGTCCGGAGAACATGCCGCTGGGGCGCGACGCGATCTCGTGACGTCCGTCTGATGCGAATGACCGTTCTGCCGCGCAAGCTCCAGCGCTACGGCCTGGAGCTGCTGATCGTCTTCCTCGGCGTGTCGCTGTCCCTGCTCGCGGAGAACTGGCGGCAGACGCGGGCAGATGCGAAGTCGGAATCTGCATCGCTGGTCCGACTGCACGGCGACATGCAGCTGGACGCGCAGGACATGCGGCTGAACGCGTCGAACGCGGAGACCGGCCTCGAGGCCGCGCGCTGGCTCACCGCCAACGGCGGAACGAAACATTCGGCCGATTCCGTTTCAGCCATGCTCACCAACATCGGCGTCTGCAGCTTCTTCGTTCCCTACACCTCCGAATACACAGCACTCAAGAGCTCGGGCCGGCTGTCGCTCATCAGCAACGACGCGATCCGTGAGGGAATCGTGCGACTGTACGAGGAGCAGCCATTCCTCGAGTGGCTGCACGAGCGGGACTGCCTGATGACATCCGACCTGATCGACTCGCTGGTCGGCCGCTTCGAGTTCGCGGAACCGCTGCCGCAGCGCCGTGGGACCACGCGCTATCCGCGGATCCTCTTTCATGACGGTCAGGAAGCCCTGCTGCGGGACCCCGTGCTGCAGGGCCAGCTCGTGCGGCTCGCGACACAGCGTCAGTATCTGAGGGATCAGATTCAGCGTCGCGTGACAAGCATGGACCGGCTGCGCACGCTGATACGGACGGAATTGGGATCGGATACGACGGAGCTGAATACGCCGCGCGGCGGCCGCGGCCGGCAGGGTGCGTTCCGCCCGCAGAACGACACCACGCGCAGCGGCGTTCCCTCGACCACGGACTCCGTCGGGCGCTAGAAGCGCCGCGTGTAGAAGAAGAAGTTGCTGAAGACCCGCGCGAGCTGTGCGTTCGTTTCGCTGAAGGTCGGCGCACTCGGCAGGTATTGCGGTTCCCACGTCGCCCGCCAGGAGAAGCCGTTCGGCTTCTCGAACTCGAGCTTGAGCCCCGGCAGCTGGCCGTTGGCCTTGGCTTCCGCCGCGACGAACAGCCGCTTCCCGAGATACTCACCCACCTCCAGCTCCGTGCCCGTCAGCAGGTTCGAGAAGTAGCCGCCCGTGCTGAGCTCATCCGGAATGGAGCCGGGACGCAGGCGGAACACGTCGATGCCCGCATCCGTGCCCTCGTTCTCGAAACCGCGCACGAGTGCATCGGTGAACGCGCCGAGGCCGAGCCCCGCGATCTGCTGTTCCGCCAGCAGGCCGAGTCCGCCACCCACGATGCCCGAGCCCTCCTGTGTCAGCAGCGATGACGAAGTTCTGCCGAATGCCAGGTAGCTGATCAGCTCGGATTCCGGCAGCGGCGGCTGCGCGTTGCTGGACAGGGACAGCCGCGGCTCCGTCAGATAGCCGCCGACGTTGATCTGGACGATCAGCGCTTCCCTGCCCCGGCGGGGCACCGCGTACTGCGCATTGAGCTGCAGCACCGGGTCGATGTTCGCGGAACCCAGGAACGTCAGCGAGCCCGCGGTGATGTCGAACGGCCGGCCCGCGATGGCGTACTCGCCGCGGTCGGCGTTGATGGTGCCGGTGAGCGTGAGCGCCTGCTGCGCGTTGTCGACGTGCACGCTCAGCGCGTCCTCGTCCTCCGGCGTGTAGATCTCGACGTTGAGCGCAGAATTGCGCACCCAGGTATCCCGCTCGACGGTCACTCGCACATCCGCCACCAGGTTCCGCAGCAGCGGGTTGGGTCCACGCCGGAAATGATCGGGCGCGCGCAGCGTGTCCAGCACGCTGATCAGCGTGGGATCATCGAGGTTCGTGGCCCGCCGGGTGCGCGTCTGCTCCGGTGCGTTGATCACACCCTCCTGCACCGCCACGATGCCGACCACGCGCATCGCGTCGATGGGGCCGGTCACGGCGATATCCACATTGGCGCGGATCCGGCCGAGCTCGTTGTCGAGCACGATCGCCTCCGTCGCCGTGATGCCGAGGTCGAGTGCCGGCTTCGTCAGTGTCGTGAGATCGATATTCCCCGAGACACTGATCGGATCACCACCACTCAATGCGACGAGGGTATCGATCTCGATGCGGTCGTTGCTCAGTCTGAAGGTTCCGATGGCATCGGCGAGGACGATACCGGCGTCGACGATGCGCGCACCGCCCTGCCTGACCTCGACCAGCCCGTCCACCAGCGGGTCCTCGAACGTGCCGCGGATCGCCACGTTACCGGTGACGACGCCGTGTAGATCCTGCAGTGCCGGCGTAAAGCTGGGCAGCGCTCCCAGAGGCAGCGAGTCCATCGTCGCATTCACACTGATGGGCCCGTCCATGAGCAGCGGACCGGTACGCTCCGTGAACGCGAGGTTCAGCGGGAGCCTGACGTCCGCGTCGAGGAGCTGGCGGTCACCGGAGGATACGAACGCGTCCGCGATCAGCTCCCGGTTGGCGTACTCGAAGGTGCTGCGCAGTGCGGGGAGTGCGCCGCCGCTGCGGGAAGCGCTGTCGAGCGCGAGAGTACCGCTGATGAGCGGGGAGCGCGCGGTGCCGCGAACGCGCGCGTCGAGCGAGAGCAGGCCGCGTGTGTTTGCCGTGTCCTGGAGCAGCGCGGCCACATCGCCTATCTGGAGCGAGTCGATGTCGAGGGTAAGGTCGCCCGAACCCTCCTGCGGGACGCGGCCGTCGGCGTAGACGTGGCCACCGTGCTGGTTACGCAGATCGATGGTGCGCAGCTCGACGCCGGACGCAGCCCAGCTCACTGCGCCCGGCCGTGTGCTCTCCCACACCGTGCTGTC
>DASUXU010000086.1:0-4912 GCA_036377735.1 Longimicrobiales bacterium | reverse complement strand
GGCACGGTCGATGTGATGTCGACGTCGGGTGTCTCGCCCGGGCGCAGGCCGAAGCGCAGCGCATTGAAGATCTGCCGCTCGGTGAAGCGGCCCATCCCCGTCGAATTGTCCGGCGTCAGGTTGCGTGCGCGCGTCACGAATGGCCCGATCTGACTGATCATGTCCGGCGTGCGCATGCCGACGAGCCAGCCGTCGAACGACGGGTCCTTCGAATTGCCGTGACATTCGGCGCAGCCGTGCTGCACCACCATGTCACGTCCGCGCAGAACCTGCTTCATGACGGCGTCACTCACATCCGGCCGCACTTCATTGCGTGACGGGAACGGCGCCGGAATCCGCGGCCCGATCTTGTCCGGCGTGTACTCGGCCGTCCAGCCGCCGGGTCCCTTGTCCGACGGCGGGATGACGTGTGAAACCGGTTTCAGGCCGCGCTTCAGGTAGGCTGCGATGTCACGCAGCTCCGCTTCCGGCATCTTCCGCCACACGTACCATGGCATGCTCGGGGCGAGGTAGTCGGGAGTGGCCGGATGGTTGCCCATACCGGGCTTTTCGGACGTGATGTCGACGTCCGGCGTGCTCGACGGACGGAGACCGTAACGCAGTGCATTGAAGATCTGCCGCTCCGTGTAGCGACCGGTGCCGGTAGCATCGTCCGGCGTAAGGTTGCGCGACCAGACCTTGGCCAGTCCCACATTGAAGGGCGAGACCGAGTCCGCGTTGCCCGTCAGCCAGCCCGCGCGCTCCGGACTCCAGCCGCCGTGACAGTCGCCGCACGCGTGCCTGAGAACGGACGCGCGGCCGCGCAGCACGGCATCGTCCACGGCCAGCCGCGTAACCGTTGCATCGCGTGCATCCCGCGCAGCGCCGAGTCCGGCGTCGCCTGCAAACCACAGTGCTGCCACGACCCCGATCGATGCTGCGACCACATGTCTCATCGTGCGTCTCCTGTTGGCGTGACTTCCAGCACTCCCATCATTCCCTGGTCCTCGTGATCCAGTATGTGGCAGTGGAACATCCACTTGCCCGCGTAGCTGTCGAACCGCACGACGAAGCGCGCAGTCTCATGCTTCGGCACGAGCACCACATCCTTCCAGCGACGATCCTTCTCCGGCACACCATTCCGGCTCAGCAGCTGGAACTGGAAGCCGTGCAGGTGGAACGGGTGGTCCATGCCGACCACATTCTCGATTTCCCAGATCTCGGTACGCCCCACGGATGACGTCACGTCCACGCGCGCCATATCCATCGCCTTACCGTTGATCAACAGCTGAGACATCACGATGAAGCGCCGCTCCTTCGCGAGCGTCGTGTCGAGCGCGGGAATCACACGCAGCTTCGAGGGGATCGACACGGGCTTTACAGGGCGGTCGTCCGTGTACTGGAGCGTGAGCAGGTCGAGCGGCGTCTGCCAGTCCTTCGGGCGGGTCTGCGGGATGTAGCGATCGTACGGCAGCGACTGCAGCTTCACCGCTGTACCGGGCGCTCCCGTGCCGCGCACCAGGAACTCGGCACGCTCGCCGTTGCCGAGCAGGATCTCATCGACTTCCTCCGGATTCTCGAACAGTCCGCCGTCCGTGCCGACATGCAGCAGCTTGTGACCGGAAAGAGACAGGCGGTAGATCCGTGCTGCCGACGCATTGATTACGCGCCAGCGCTGAATCTCGCCTGCCCGGATCTCGAGTGTCGGCATGAGGCGGCCGTTCACGAACAGCAGCTTGCCCTCACGTCCGTTCTCCGCATCCGCGCGTCCACCGTCCGTCTGCCTCGCCGGAAAATCAAACGACCCATCCGGCAGAAGACGGTTGTCCGAGAGAATGAGCAGACGCTCGGTCATCGGGGGCAGCGGATCTTTCGCGGCACGCACGATGATCGTGCCGTAGAGCCCGCGCGCGACCTGACCCGCCGTGCGATGATGCGGATGCGGATGATACCAGTACGTCCCTGCGGCACCTGGCTTCACACGGAAGACGTAGTCGTGTGTGCCCCCCGGCGGTACGGGCTGGAACGGGCTGCCGTCCGCGTTGAACGGCAGGTGCAGTCCATGCCAGTGCACCGTCGTTTCCTCCGGCAGCGCGTTGCGGAAGTGGATGATCACGCTGTCCCCCTCGCTCACCTCGAGCAGCGGGCCGGGGACACGACCGTTGTACGCGTACACGGCAGATGGCGAACCGGGCGCAAGAGAAAGTGTGGCCGGCGCTGCGGTCAGCGTGACTTCCACGACACCGCGCGCGCGGGACTCGTTGCGCAGGCGTGGCATCGTGCGCGGATCATCAAGCAGTGCATCGCGTGCAGACGCGCGATCTCCGTCCGCGCGCATCGACGCGCCGACAGTGACAGCCGTGCAGACTGCGAGCATGCTCACCACTACGGTGAGGCGCGAACTCATGAGTGTGTCTCCGGATGGCCGGACAGGCAGGACGCCGCGGGGAAGCGGCGCAGCTATGATGGGCGTGCCGGCGTCCGAAAGGCAAGGACGCCGTACGGGAACGTCTGGCGGGGGCGCGCCCGCTCAGTTGCCGAACGTGATACCGCCCTGCAGACCGACGATCTCCCAGACTCCGTTCATCGCCTTGTGAGCACCCGGATACTCCGACAGAAACCCAACCGTGGCCACGCGCGCGCCGATCTTACGGGTGATCGGGAACTCGTACGCGACCGATGCCTGTACCGAACCGTGCGTCAGCGTCCTGCTGATGTTGGCATGTTCCACGCTCATCGCGCCGATCCCTGCGCCGAACAGCAGTTTCCGCCCGCGTTCGATCCGCAGGCCGGCCAGCCGCGTCTCCATGCCGACATAGAAGCCACGATAGATCCGTCGGCCGAATTCACCCTCGGGGCACCCCGAAAAGTCCCGCGAGCACACTACGCCCGACGGGCCGCTGATGCCGAGCACACCCTCGGTCCACAGCGAGAAGTCAGGCTGGAACCGCAGCGTCAGACGGCCTGTCATAAACCCCACCATCGCCGTCTTCGGATCCGCCTCCACGGCCATGATGGTCGATGCGGTCGCGATGCCGCGAACCTTGTACGGCGCCGTTGCGGTGTCGGCCGTGGTCGTATCGGCAGCCTGGGCGCTGGCTCTGCCGGGCATCGCCGTGGCGGCCAGGGCGATGCCGAGGGCCGCGGCACAGGCGAAGGCGAATCTCGAGGCAAAAGCGGATGAGGCGGCAATGCCGACGTGCCACAGGCGCGTGCGTCCCTGCATCGGGTCTCCAGTTGCTGTTACGGGGGTGGACCGCTCGGGATCTGGCCCGTCGTGCAGAATAGGACCGGCCGCGGCTCAGTGCAAACATCCTGCGCCATCTCTGCGGCGCGCGGCCATGGTGCGCGCCGCCATGGTGCGGGCACGGGGGCGGGTCATAGCTTCCGCGCCGCAGCACAGCTCCAACGCAGACCACGAGGAGACCGCCATGCAGCGCGACCGGATTTACGACGATGTCACACAGACGATCGGCAACACGCCACTGATCCGGCTGCGCAAGCTCGCAGCGGGGCTCCCGGCGCAGGTCGCCATCAAGCACGAAGGTTACAACCCGTACAACTCGGTGAAGGACCGCATCGGCACGGCCATGATCGTGGATGCCGAAGAGCGCGGTGTTCTGAAGCCCGGCATGGTGATCGTGGAGCCGACGAGCGGCAACACCGGAATCGGCCTCGCGTTCGCTGCGGCCGCGCGCGGCTATCAGTGTGTATTCACGATGCCGGATACGATGACCGTCGAGCGCCGCAACATTCTGCGCGCGCTGAACTGCGTGGTGGTGCTCACGGAAGGACCGCTGGGCGTGAAGGGAGCGATCGCGCGCGCGAACGAGATCGCTGCGCAGCTGGGCGACCGCGCGTGGATTCCGGGACAGTTCGACAATCCTGCCAACCCCGCGATCCACTATCGCACGACGGGTCCGGAGATCTGGGAGGATACAAAGGGGAAGGTGGACATCTTCGTGTCCGGCATCGGCACGGGCGGCACGATCACGGGAGCAGGGAAGTACCTGCGCGAGAAGAAGCCCGGGATCCGCATTGTCGCCGTGGAACCGGCCGAGAGTCCGGTCCTCTCCGGCGGCTCACCGTCGCCGCACAAGCAGCAGGGCCTCGGTGCGGGATTCATTCCCGCGATTCTCGATACGAAGCTGTACGACGAAGTCATCACGTGCACGAATGACGATGCGATTGCGACGACCCGCCGGCTCGCGCGCGAGGAGGCGATCCTCGCCGGCATCTCCTCGGGCTCGATCACGTGGGCCGCACTGCAGCTCGCGGCCAGGCCTGAGAACGAAGGGAAGCTGATCGTGTCGATCGTGTGCGACTTCGGCGAGCGCTACCTCTCGCATCCGGTCTACACCGAGCTGCCTGACCCGGTTATCGACGGGTTGAAGCTGTAATGGACAGTCCCGGCGTTCGGTTCCCTCCGCCGCTGCTGTTCGTCGGCGCACTCGGCCTGGCCGCGCTGCTCCGGACGCAGTGGCCGCTGCTGATCGTAGTCGACGAAAGCGACCGCGCGATCATGCTGATCGTCGCTTACGGATTGATTGCGGCCGGGATGCTGTGGATGGCGTGGGGTCTCGTAACATTCCGTCGCGCGCGCACCGGCATCATCCCCAACCGGCCCGCATCGCGCATCGTGCGCGAGGGGCCCTATCGCTTCGGCCGCAACCCGATGTACCTCGGCATGACCGCGGTCTACTGGGGCGTCACGCTGTGGCTGGACACGTGGTGGGCGCTGATCTTCTTTCCCGTCGTCATCATGCTGCTGCTGACGCTCGTCATCGCACGGGAAGAGCGCTACCTGCGCGAAGCATTCCCCGGCGACTACGACGAGTACACGCGCGCCGTATCGCGCTGGCTCGGGAAGCCGCCGTCGCATTGAAAAAAACGGGGCCGGCGCAACTGATTGCACCGGCCCCGCCTTTTACGG
>DASUXU010000085.1:0-19715 GCA_036377735.1 Longimicrobiales bacterium | reverse complement strand
GAAGAGCGCTACCTGCGCGAAGCATTCCCCGGCGACTACGACGAGTACACGCGCGCCGTATCGCGCTGGCTCGGGAAGCCGCCGTCGCATTGAAAAAAACGGGGCCGGCGCAACTGATTGCACCGGCCCCGCCTTTTACGGCTCCTGCACCACCGTCCTGCGTTACTTCACTACTGCATTACTGCGACCGCATTACTGCGACCGTATTACTGCGACTGCATTACTGCGCGGTCGACAGGTCGCGCACGGCGGCGGCGAGGGTGCGGACCTTCGCAGCGTCACGCGAGCCGGTGGCGTTGCCGTCGATCGACGACGCCAGCCGTGTCAGTGCATCACGACGCGCGCTGCCGGAAGCGGATTCCGCCGTCGCAAGAGAAGAACGGATCTCCGCAATGCGACCCGCTGCCAGGCCACCGGAGCGCTCGAGCTGATCGACGTACGCCCGCGCGAGCGCGAACGACGGCGGCCACACGAACTTCGGCTGGCCCTGCGTGTTGAGGTGATCCAGCCGCACCGTCTTTGCCGCTGCGATCTCGTTGGCGGAGATATGCGCGCTCGGAACGAGCTCGAGGATGTCGAGACCGCGTGCGATCTCCGAGCTCACGATGTTGCCGTTGTACCAGTATACAGACCAGCTGCCGCCAGGTCCGAGGCGTGTCGAGTCCGACGGGCCACGGTCGAAGAATCCGATCTCGTGCGGGTTCTTCGGGTCCGTAAAGTCGAACAGCGACAGACCGCCTTGGTACCACGCCTGGATCATGACGTCGCGGCCGGGGATCGGGATCAGTGAGCCGTTGTGCGCAACGCAGTTCTCATTCGACGTCTGCACGACGGGCAGCTTGTAATAGCTCTGGAAGTTGAGCTTGCGGCTGCTGTCGATCGTGAAGATCGCATCCGCACCCCACTCCTTCGGATCGCCGACGCGGCACTTCGGGCCGCCGCCGCCGCCCCACTCATCACTGAACAACAGCTTGGTGCCGTCATTGTTGAACGTAGCGGAGTGCCAGTAAGAAAAGTTCTTGTCGGACACTGCATCGATGCGACGGGGATTGATCGGATCGCTGATGTCGAGGAGCAGGCCGTAGCCCTCACACGCGCCGCCCGCCAGACCGATTGCCGGGTAGACCGTGATGTCGTGGCACTGCGTCGGGCCCGGTGCCGGACCGCCCTCAGCGTTCTGCGAGCCCATCTGCTGAGCAACCATGCGGTCGACCATCACCTGGATGTCCTTGCGCAGCGCTGCGGTGTCGGCAGCACTCGGCACACCCGTGCCGCCGCGCGCCTTCATGATGCTGTCGAGGCGGGGCGCCAGGAACGGCGGGGGAACCTCCACGCTCTGACCCTGGATCGTCACGATCCACGCGCCCGCTGCCCGACGGCGCTCGACGTCCGCCTTCGACGCCTCCATCGCCAGGCTGTCGGCGTGCGACAGGCCGTGCGTCGGCGGCGCGACCAGGTCCTGGAAGATGCGCGGCGAGCTGACGATCTTCGCCGCCGCCGGATTTGCGAGCGGCACCTGGATGACCTCGATGCGGAACCGCGCGCTGTTCGGATCCTCGCTCAGTGGACGGTCGCTGCAGCCCGCCAGCTCTTCCGCCGGACGGATGCCGGCCGAGCCGGAGACGTAGATGTATACGTTCTGGTTGTCGCCGGGGTGCTCCAGCACCGTGTGCGTGTGCGAGCCGCGGCACGTCTGCACGTTGCCGACGTACTTCGGGTTCCTGATATCCGTGATATCGAAGATGCGGATGCCGCGCAGACGGTCATGGCTGACCGCCTCCTCCACGCCCTGCTTGCCGCAGTCCAGACGGCCGCTCGCACCCTCGCCCGACACGAACAGCAGGTTGCGGTACACGGACACGTCGCTCTGCGACGCCGGACACACGAATCCTTTCACCAGCACGGGTGCCGCCGGGTTCGAGATGTCCCACACCTGGTACCCGTTGTAGTTGCCCTGGATGACGTAGTTGTCCTTGAACGCCAGGTCGGAGTTCGTCGAACCGATGAACTCTGCCGACGGCTGCGTCTTCGAGACCACGCGCATGTTCCAGATCGCTTCCTCGGCATTCATCAGTCCCGCACGCAGACCGATGCGCGGGTCGGGCGACGGCGCCGCGCCGCTCCCCATGCTTCCCGCATTCCCCGCATCGCCCGCAGGGCGGACTACCGTCCCCGGCGCGGGTGTCGACGCTGACGCACAGCCGACCAGTGTGAACGCGGCGAGCATCAGCGCAAAACGCGTAATGGTTGATTTCATATGCAATTTCCTGGTTGAGGTTATCCGACTTTGACGGCTTCTAACGGCCCATCGCCTTGAGCATGAGCTCCATACGTGCAATCTCCGTCAATTGATCCACCTGCACGTCCGACGCGATCTTGAACACCGCCTCATCATTCATGGCGCCGTCCGTCGCGTTCAGCTTCTGCACCATCGTCACCGCGCCGCGATGGTGGTCGATCATTCTTTGGAGGAACAGGCGGTCGAACGCCGCACCCTTCGCCTGCTCCAGCTCCCGGACCTGCGCCGGTGTCAGCATGCCGGGCATGTCCATGTGGTCCATGGCCTGGTGCTGCGAGCCCGCGTGCTGCATGGCCTGATGCCCGCTGTCCGGGCGCGGCGACGCGGGCATGTCCATGGCGTGACCGGCGGGGTGCTCCGACAGAATGGGGACCTCCGGCACCGGCTGGCCCCGATCCTTCAGCCACGTCTGCATGATCCGGATCTCATCCCTCTGCGCATTGATGATCCTCGCCGCCAGCGTCTGGATCTGCGGACTCGCGCCGTTCTTCGGCGCCAGCAGCGAGATCTCGATCGCCTGCGCGTGGTGCGGGATCATGTGCGTGATGAACTCCACGTCCGCCGGCGTGAACCGCATCGTCGCGCTGTCGAGCCGCGCCCGGTAGATCCGCTCGAACTCCTCGGCCGACAGCTCGCCGCGGGTCGGGACCTGGGCCGTCTGCGACGGCTGAGCGGCCTGCGACGGCTGAGCGGCCTGCGACGGCGTTGTCGCTCCGGTTGGCTGGGGGGTCTGCGGGGACTGGGCAGCGTGGGCGCAGGCGGAGCCTGCGATCGGGAAAAGCAGCGCGGCTGCCAGCCACCAGGTTTTGCGGTTTGTCGTATTTGTCATATCGGTCACTCCTGCTTCGTCACGTATCACTGCTGCATCGGCAGCGCCTTGGACGTCCCGTAATACTATTGGCCGGCCCGTCCGGTTGCAGGCGGCGCCGGCGGCAAGGCCGCGCGCACCTCGCGGGCGACCCGGAGATGCTCCGTCACGGCGAGGCGAAGCTCCTCGAGCGTTGCGCGCATCTGTGGCGTCCACGACGACGGGATCAGCGTCCCCTCGAGATTCGTCAGCAGCCACTCGTGCTGCGCGACCTGCGTATCCATGTATGCCCGGTCGAACGCGGCGCCCTCGTACGTGTCCAGGCTCGTCAGCACCCGCTGCGTCTGGCGCTGCACTTCCGTTGCCATGGAGTCCGGCGTGGTCATCGGGTTCTGGACCGCCGTGAGCACCTGGTCCGCCACGGTATGCTCGTCCGCCATCCGCTGCGCGAACGCGCGGACCCGCACGTCGCTTGCACGGCCGGCCGCCATCTGGCCCACCGCGATCTCCCCTGCATGGGCGGCATGGACCACACTGGCGACACGCGCGTCACCAATACCGGGCGGAGGCGGCGGAGGCGGGGAGGCACAGGCCGCGAGCGCCAGCATCATCGCTGCGGCCGGGAAGGGCGCCATGGGGGCCAGGCGCGACCAGATCGTCATCCCGATAGCCTAGCACGCAATTCCCTTACGGACCACCCTTCGGAGTGTTGGAATTGGCCCGTCCGACCATGGCCGCGCCCCGTTTCCCATGTATTGTGGGACTCACCGACGGCGAACTCGGGCGTCCCGCATGCAAAATCGGGGTGCCAGGGCGCTGCCCGGTATCGTACGTGCGTAACCAGGCGAAAAAGAAGGCAAATCGCGACGCGGACCGGCGAAGGGCATGTCAGGAAGGGTAAACACCGAAGCATCGAAGGGTGGTCCGGAGGAGGGGGGCGGCATTTCGCGGCCGCTCAGCGAGAACGTCAACCTGCTGGGCGACCTGCTGGGCCAGGTGGTAGAGGAGCAGGCCGGCCGGGCGACGCTCGACCTGGTCGAAGAGCTGCGCATGCTGTGCCGGCGGGCGCTGCATGAGCATGACGACGGCCTCCGTCGCCAGGCCGAGGCCCGCATTGGGGCGCTCGACGAGGCCTCGCTGCGCTGGCTGCTCCAGGCTTACAGCGCGTTCTTCCACCTGATCAATCAGGCCGAGAAGCGCGAGATCCTGCGGATCAACCGTGAGCGTTCGCGCGGCCTGGAAGCAGGCGAATCGCGCCCGGAGTCGATCGACGAGGTGGTCGGCCGTCTGCGCGCGGACGGCCACACGCTGGACGCCGTGCTCGAGATGCTCGACCGGCTCGACATCCAGCCGACACTCACCGCACACCCGACCGAAGCGCGGCGTCATTCGGTCCTGCAGAAGCAGCGTCGCATAGTGGAGCTGCTCGAGCTGCTGCGCAGGCCGGACGCGACCGATGAGGAAACCGCGCGTGCAGGCGACGCTCTGCACGACGAGATCGCGCTGCTCGTTGCGACGGATGACGTGCGCGTCGAGCCACCGAGTGTGGCGGAGGAGATCGAGCAGGGTCTCTATTTCATGCGCGGCAGCATCCGCGAAGTCGCACCGCGGATCCACGAGGATGTCGAGCGCGCCCTCGAGCGGCACTACGGCGTTATCACCCACGTGCCCGTGTTCCTGCGATGGCGCTCCTGGATCGGTGGCGACCGTGATGGCAATCCAAACGTCACGCATGACGTCACACGACTGGCGCTGAACCGCCAGCGTCACGTCGCATTGACCATGCATCTGGAAGAGCTCCGTGCACTGCGGGAGGAGCTGAGCATCTCCAGCCGTCTCGTGTCACCCGGACCGGTCCTGGAGACTGCGATCCGGGAGCTGCGGGACGACACCGACGACGCCAGGGAATACCGGTTCGAGCCGTACCGTCGCCTGATTGCGCGAATGGAGGAGAGGCTTGCTTCGCTGCTCGCTGCACTCGACGACACATCGTCCGCCGGCCCTTCGTCCATCGCTCCATCGTCCGCCGGTCACGAGGCGCCCTACGACGCACGAACCTACATAGGGGACCTCGAGCAGATCCGCACCGCGCTCGAGCAGAGCGGGTTCGGCGAGCTCGCCCGGCATGGCAGGCTCGCTCACATGATCACACTCGCGCGCACCTTCGGCTTCCATATGGCCGCGCTCGACGTGCGGCAACACAGCCGGAAACACGAAGCCGCGGTCGCCGCCCTGTTCAAGGCGCGCGACTCGGCCGTGGACTACGTCGCGCTCGACGAGCCGCAGCGGGTGAAGCTCCTGGAGCAAACCCTGACGCAGCCCGACATGCTGCTGGCCGAGGGCCAGCCCCTGCCCGCCGAGGCCGCGGACATACTGGAAACGTTCAGACTCATCCGGGAAGCACAGCAGCGCGATCCGGACTGCATCGGCAGCTTCGTCATCAGCATGACGCACAGCACGAGCGACATGCTCGAGCCGATGCTGCTCGCGCGTGAGGCCGGTCTCATGGAGCTGGACGGCAGTCGCATGAGGAGCGAGATCGACATCGTGCCGCTGTTCGAGACGATCGAGGACCTGGCGAACGCCGCCACGCGCACGCGCGAGCTGTTCTCGAATGCGACGTATCGTCGGCAGCTCGAAGCGCGCGGCAATTTCCAGGAGATCATGCTCGGCTACTCGGACAGCAACAAGGACGGCGGCTACTGCATGGCGAACTGGGCGCTGCACCGCGCGCAGGGCGAGCTCGGCGATGCGTGCGCCGAGGCCGGCGTCGAATTCCGGCTGTTCCATGGCCGGGGCGGCACGGTCGGCCGGGGCGGCGGGCGCGCGAGTCTCGCAATAAGCGCAATGCCGCGCCCCGCTCAGAACGGCCGGCTGCGTGTCACGGAGCAGGGTGAAGTGATCTCGTTCCGCTACGCACTCCCCGACCTCGCGCATCGCCACACGGAACAGCTCGTCAGTGCGGTGCTGCTGGCGACAGCGCGCGCGGCGCAGCACGCCGATGTCGCGGATACCACCGAAGCCGACGCGCTCATGAATGACATCGCGAAGTCGTCAATGACCGCGTATCGCGAGCTGATAGACGATCCAGGATTCTGGGACTGGTACATCGATGCGACGCCTATCGAGCACATCAGTCGCCTGCCCATCGCATCGCGTCCCGTTTCGCGCGACAATGCATCGGACGTGCAGTTCGAGGACCTGCGCGCGATTCCGTGGGTGTTCTCGTGGACGCAGACGCGCTATCTCGTGCCCGGCTGGTATGGTATCGGCCAGGGGCTCACCGCGGTGATCGAGCGGGCGGGTGCGCTCGACACGCTCCAGCGGCTTTACCGCGAGTCGAGCTTTTTCGCAACGTTCATCAATAACGCAGCACGCGAAATGGCACGCGCGCGGCTGGCAATCGCGCAGCGATATGCGTCGCTCGCCGACAGCAATGCCGAAGGCGACGCCGGACACGCGCTTCGACAGCGCGGACACGGATCGCACGGCATCGCGTTCCACACCCGCATCGCCGCGGACTTCGATCACGCCGTAAGCGCACTGCGCAGCATCACCGGGAGCGACGCGCTCGTATCGGACAGTCCCGTGATCGCGCGCTCGATAGAGCTGCGCAATCCCTACACGGACGTACTGAACCTGGTGCAGCTCGAGCTGCTGCGGCGCTATCGCGCGGCGGACGACGACGGTCGTGAAAGTCTGCGGCAGCTGCTGTTTCTGTCGATCAACGGGATTGCCGCCGCGATGCAGAGCACGGGATGATCCGGATCACATCCGCCACAGGTGCAGCGTCGCGTAGCCCCGCCACGGTCGCCACACCTCGGACCTCGCCTCCGCCTGCGCGGCGGTAATCCCGCCGAGACGGTTGCGCAGCACGACATCCTCTTTCGGAAACGCATCCGGCCACCGCAACGCGCGCAGTGCGATGTACTGCGCCGTCCACGGACCGATGCCGGGAACTGCGACGAGGGCGCGCGCCGTCTCCTCCGGGTCACCGCCGGGATGCAGCGTCAGCGTGCCGTCGGCAATGAGTCCTGCGACGTGGACCAGGCATTCCGCACGCTTTCCGACTACGCCCAGACGCGCAATGTCCGCTGCACTCGCCGCGGCGACCTGCGCGGCGGTCGGCGCGAGATGCGTCAGCTGCGGGTACGGCGTCGCAATCGGCACCCCCAATGTCTGCACGATACGGCCCGCGAGCGTGGCCGCCGCCTTCACGGTGATCTGCTGGCCGAGAATGGCGCGCATCGCGAGCTCGAAGCCGTCGAACGCGCCGGGCGTGCGCAGGCCGGGATTCGCGAGCACCGCAGTGCGCAGCAGCGGGTCCTGCGCGAGATGCGCGCTGATGACGTCTGGCCGGGCGTTCAGGTCGAACACATCGCGCAGACGGCCGAGCAGCGCGGGCAGCACAGGCGTGAGATGCTGCGCGAGATCAACGAGCAGCGCGTTGTGCGTGGGTGAATGACGCACGCGTATCCACCCACTGCGCCCGCCGAGCTCCACTGTGCGGTGGTATGCGCCGTCGCCGATCCATTCGACGCCGGACAGCGCGCGTGCCTCGAGAAACGCGAGCATGCCGGTCCAGTCGTATGGCGGGCGGTATGACAGTCGAAGCGTGATGGTTCCAGGCGACGGCGTCCCTGCCTCCGACACCGCTTTCGCACGCAGCCGCGTCGGTGGCATCCCGTAGCGCTTCACAAACGCGTCGTTGAAACGACGCAGGCTCGCAAAACCGCTCGCGTATGCGATCTCGATGACCGGGAGTGTTGTTTCCGTGAGCAGCTGCTTCGCCAGCAGCAGCCGTCGGGTCTGCACCAGCTCGATCGGCGAGACACCCAGCTCGTTCCGAACGATCCGGCGGATCTGGCGCGCGCTGAAGTGGAATTCCTTTGCGACGCGCTCCAGCCCGCCGCCCGCGTCCAGCAGACCTTCGCCGATCCGGTCCGCGATCCGTGCCGCGATTCGCTGTGCACCGTCGATCGGCGCACACCCGGGCGCCAGCTCAGGACGGCAGCGCAGGCACGGCCGGAACGACGCCTTTTCAGCCGCTGCCGCGTTCTCGAAAAACCGGCAGTTCGCCCGCTTCGGCGTCTTCGCCGTGCACACCGGCCGGCAGTAGATCCCCGTCGACGTCACGCCGACGAAGAACAAACCGTCGAACCGCGCGTCCCTCGCCGCGAGGGCGTCATACAGCGTCTGCTCGGATCCGCTCATGGCTGGAATATAGCAGGTCTCCGCCCTTGCACTCGCCATTTCCGGCCATCCTGCCGGACCACCCTTCGATGTGTCGGAGTTTTCCCTTTTTCCTATGCACCCATTTTTGAGCTGATCCGGCAGAGGCCTCTGCTCCCGCGATTTCCGCCCGTGCGTATGCGGACCCCGGCAGACAGGCCGCCAGGGTCGCAAACGCTCTGTTATTCCTGCGTCTCGAGCACGTTCACTCGCACTCGACGGCAACTATACATGCCGATTTCGGGCGGCTCCATGGCAGAAACGGTCAAGCCCGACACTCCGAAGGGTGGTCCGTAAGAGCGCAAGGGTCAGCGGCTCCAGGGCGGGGTGACCTTGTTGCTGCGCGAGTAAGCGATCATCTGGCCGAGGTGCTCGCTGAGGTGCGTCGTGCTCATGAGCAGGAAGCCGCGCACGGTCATCTCCTGGCCAAAGACCTGGAGCTTGTCGTTCATGCGGGATTCCGGAACGGATGCGACGGCCTTCTCGAGATGATCGAACGACGCGGCAAGGGCGGCGAGGGTCGCGGCCTTGTCGAGCTTCTGCTGCTCGAATGCCTGCGCGGTCTTGTAATCAGCCGTGATCTTCGTTGCCGCGGGAGCCGGCACGCCCATCATGACGGGCAGCAGGTAATTGTCGGCCGCGACGTGCATGAGCACCTCGCCGGCGGAGCGCACGCCCTCCATCGGACGCCACGCGTACTGCTCCGCACTGAGCGCGTTGCCCAGGCCGGTGAGCTTCTCCTGAACTTCGTCGATGGAACGGAGCATGTCTGCGGTCAGAGCGGAAGGCGCGGCGGGCGCGGCGGCGCGCGCCTGAGCGGACACCGGCGTCGCAAACGCAGCGGCACCGGCGGAACCTGCGAACAGAACGGCGAACGAGAGAGCGGTGGACAGGCGCTTCATGGCTTCCTCCTGCGGTAAGGTTGAACATGGAGCATCAACGAAAGGGCGCTGCGGGCGTCGTCTTGACTTGAAAGGGGATCCAGCGGGCGAGGCAAGCGCACGGTGACGAAACCGCGCGTGGCGCGGACCCCTGCCGTAGACATACCGCCCGGGCCCGCCGCCGTCTACTCCCCGCTTCTGCAGCGCACTGCGGAGTCCGCCACCGCGCCGCAACCGACCGCACGCGAGCGCCGCGCCGCGAGTCGCCCGGCTCCGCGAGTCGCCCGCTCCGTGGTCCCTCGCGCCGCGAGTCGCCCGCGCCGCAGCCCGCGCCGCAGCCCGCGCCGTAGCCCGCGCCGTAGCCCGCGCCGCAGCCCGCGCCGCAGCCGCGCCGCAGCCCGTGCCCCGGCCCGCGCCGCATCGCCGCAACACCTGTCCGACAATCGAACACCCCGCGCACCGGCGAGCTTCCAACCTTGCGCGGGCGTTGCATTTGTGTCAGGATCCGCCCTTCCACAACTCGCGTTGGAGGGTCATGAGAGGCGACGCGATCCTCGGGCGGCGCTCGGGTCGTATTCTACTGGTGGACGACGACGCCGCGGTGCGGCACGTCCTGGAACGATTCCTGGCGCAGGCGGGGCACCGCGTGGCAACAGCGGCATCAGTGGACGAGGCGATCGGGTGGCTGGGTCGCGAAGCGTTCGACCTGGTGCTGACGGACCTCAACATGCCCGGCTCGTCGGGCCTGGACCTCCTGGCGAGTGTGCGGTCGAAGTGGCCGTCCACACGGACCATGCTGATGAGCGGCGGAGCGGAGGCGGCGCACGCAGCGGCGGCGATCGAGTACGGCGTCGATCGGCTGTTCCTCAAGCCGTTCCAGATGGACGAGCTGAATGCGGCCGTGGAGAAGACGCTGCTGGAGCGGAGCGCGCTGATCCAGCAGGCGGAGGACCGGCTCTACCTCGAAGACATGGCGCGTCGCCGGGAGACGGAGAGCAGGACGTGGATCCTGCGCGCGGCGCACGCACTGGCGGCTGCAGTGGAAGCCAAGGATGCCTACACGGCTGGCCACGCGAAGCGGGTGACGGCCTATGGTCTCGAGCTGGCGCGGACCATCGGGGGAGTGGACATCGCGCGCTTCGAGATTGCGGGGGATCTTCACGACGTCGGCAAGATCGGCGTGCCGGACCGCGTTCTGAACAAGGCGGACCGGCTGACGGAAGAGGAGTTCGCATACATCCGGCGGCATCCGGAGGCCGGCGAGCGCATCCTGCAGCCGTTCATCGATGACCAGCTGGTGCTGAGCGTGGTCCGCTCACATCACGAGCGGTGGGACGGCATGGGCTATCCCGACGGCATGCGGGGGCAGGAGATCCCGCTGGCTGCACGGATCCTGGCCGCCGCGGATACGCTGGACGCCATGACATCGGATCGCGCGTATCGCAGCGGTCTGTCATGGGACGTCGCAATCGACCAGATTCTTGGTGCGTCCGGCACGCAGTTCGATCCCGCCGTCGTCGAGGCGCTGGAGCGGACCATCGACCGGCTCGAGCCGCTCTACATCTCATTTCACACCGACAGGCTCAGCTCATGACCGACCGACCCGTGACCGACAGAATCCTGATTGTGGAGGACGAGGAGCCGCTGTCGAAGCTTCTCGAGAAGACGCTCCGCAATGCGGGCTACGCGGACGTCAAGGTGATCAACGATCCGCGGCAGGCGTTGCCGGTGGTGCGCGAGTGGGAGCCCGACCTGGTCGTCATGGACATCGGCATGCCGCACATCGACGGCATTGCGGTGATGCAGCAGATCCGCGCACGCCGTGGCAAGGATGAGTTCCTGCCGGTCGTCCTGATTACGGGGGACATCGCGGCGGAGACGCGGCAGAAGGCGCTCGCCGCCGGCGCGAGCGATTACCTGACCAAGCCGTTCGATTCGGTCGAGGTGATGCTGCGCATCAAAAATCTTCTTACCCTGCGGCGGATGCATCGCGAGCTGCACGAGTCCGCGGAGCGCAGCGCGGAGCGGCTGGCGCAGACGCGCGTCGATATGGTGAAGCGGCTCGTGAAGGCCGCCGGCTACCGCGACGTAGGCATCGGCGCGGACTCCGCAGCCAACGCCACACAGGTCGGTGAGCTGTCAGCGCACATCGCACGGGCGATGGGCCGCCCTGAAGAGGAAGTCGAGCGCATCCGCCTCGCCGCCCCTCTGCACGACGTCGGCATGGTCGGCATTCCGGACGACATCGTGAACAAGCAGACAAGCCTCTCGCTCGAGGAGCTCGACCAGATCAAGGCGCACACTTCCATCGGTGCGCACATCCTGTCCAACAGCGATTCGCCGCTGCTCCAGCTTGCGGAAGAGATCGCTCTGTACCACCATGAGGCGTGGGACGGCAGTGGCTACACGCCGGGACTCAAGGGTGACCTCATCCCGCTGGCCGCGCGCATTGTCGCGGTCGCGGACACGTTCTACGCCATGACACAGCAGCGCCCCTACCAGGGCGCGCGGCCGGTCGAAGAGGCCGTCGCCTGGATCAAGGCCGAGTCCGGACGCCGGTTCGATCCGGAAGTCGTGCGCGCGTTCGAGCGCGTGTGCGCAGTCAATGACCTGCCGCTCCTGAAGTCCGAATCCGAAACGAGCTGGTAACAGCACCGCCACAGCATGGTCAGCCGCGGCCGGCACAGCACGCCAGGCCGATGTCTGTATAGCCACATCGTCACACCCACAAATCCCTTTCCCCGGAGTCGTGGAGTATGAAGAAATCCATGCTGTATCTCGCTGTCGGTGTCCTCGGCCTCGCCGCCTGCGCGGATGAGGTCACACAGCCCGGTGCCGTGAGCGGACCGCAGGCGGCCGTGATGTCGGCCGCAGTCGCACAGGCCGAAGATGCGGGCTATGTCGTGAGGTTCGAAGCCGGTACCCCTGCTTCATTCGAAGCCGATGTCGCCGCGCTCGGCGGCTCGATCGAGTTCATCAGCGAACAGGGCGGCTTCGCGAACGTGAAGGGCCTGACGCCCGAAGGGGTCGCCGCGCTCTCCACGAGCACCGGCGTGAGCGCCATGTTCGAGGACGTGCCCGTCAGCCTGAACGCAGAGGGCGAGATCGGCATGATGGAGTCGATGCCGCTCGACGTCACGCCCATGAGCGTCACGAATCCGGCGGGCGCGTTCCGCCACAACTACCAGTGGAACATGCGCGCCATCAACGCACCCGCCGCGTGGGCCGCTGGCGAGCTCGGCTCATCGGACGTTACGGTCGCCATTCTCGATACCGGCATCGACTACGACAACTTCGACATGAACGGTATCGTGGACGTGGCCCGCTCCCGCTCGTTCATCGCGCGGGATGATTCGCTGAATACGCTCTTCTTCCCGACGCGCAACAAGGTCGATGACCTGAACGGCCACGGCACCAACGTCGCAACGCAGGTCTCCTCGGGTGGTGTGCTGTTCGCCGGCGTCAACTCGCGCGTGCGACTCATGGGCGTGAAGGTGCTCGGCTTCAACGGCTCCGGGACCCTGGGCGGTATTCTCGCCGGCCTCATGTACGCCGCCGATGCGGGCGCCGATGTCGCCAACATGAGCCTCGGCGTGCGGAACGGCGTCAACAAGGCGCTCAGCCCCGGCTTCATGGACCTCACCAACGAAGCCTTCAACTATGCGAACGCGCAGGGCATGATCGTGGTCGTATCGGCGGGTAACGACTCGACGAACATGAACAACAAGGGCAGGACGTTCGCGGCGTACTGCGAGGCGACACACGTCATCTGCGTGTCCGCTCTCGGACCGACGGCGAGCACCAACGCGTTCACCGGTCCGTGGACCAACCAGGACGCAGGCGCCAGCTACAGCAACACCGGCCGCTCGATCGCGGTCTCCGCACCGGGCGGCACCAGCAAGGGCTGGGTGGCGTCCCAGTGCGCGCGCCACCTGCTGCAGCAGCTCTCGGCGACGCAGTTCTCCGCACCTTGCAATACCGCCCCCGGCTTCTTCATCGCCATCGGCTTCGCAGGTACCTCTCAGGCCTCACCGCACGTGGCAGGCGTCGTCGCGGCGATGGTCGGGAAGTACGGCAAGAACAACCCGGCGCAGATCCGGCACCGGCTGGTGAAGTCCGTCGACGACCTCGGAAAGAGGGGCGACGACGACGTCTACGGCGCGGGTCGCATCAACCTGGCAAAGGCGCTGGGCCTTCAGTAGCCGCGGGGCAGGGGTCCGGGCCTTTGGCCCGGGCCCCGGTCCACCCGGCGCGCGACCCGCCCGGCGCAACACAACACCCCGGCAGCCCCCCGCGCCCGCGCCACAACCCCGTTCGTCCCTCTCCCCGAGCCCGTCTGTCCTGCCGACTGTACCCTCGCGCGTTCCCATGCTATTGTCCCGATGTGCAGTCACCCGCCTACAACAGGAGAACCACCGTGCGACTCTCTCACGCGATCGCGCTCGCAGCGCTTGTCATTCCGGCGGCTGCCAGGGCACAGGACGCCACCCGCAACGTCAGTGGCGGCGGCATCACGGTTCCCGGATGGCAGGGTGCCATCGACGCCAATGAGGCGGCCAAGGGGGCGAAGCTCACCGATGCGAAGCTGTTCCCGGCCGGCACCGGCCTGCATGTGGTCACCGGTCCCGCCGTCGCATACTGGAATCCGTCCAACAAGGCGACCGGCAACTACACTGTGAAGGCGACGTTCACCGAGCCCAAGTTCATGGGCCTGAACGATCACCCGCACCCGTACGGCATCATGATCGGCGGCAACGATCTCGGTACCGACAAGCAGAGCTATCTCTACTGCGCTGCGTACGGCAACGGGAAGTTCATCATGCGCGGCTTCGGTCCGGCATCGTTCAAGCTGAATGCCGGCGGCGAGGCGAATCCTGCGATCAGCAAGGCGTCCGGCCCGAACGCGCCGGTCACGCAGGAGATCGCGGTCAGCGTGCAGGGAGACAAGGTCACGTGCGCAGTGAACGGCACCGTGGTCGGCACGTATGACAAGGCGCAGATCGTCGGCGAGGGGAAGCTCAAGTCTACGGACGGCGTGTACGGCATCCGCTTCGGTCACAACACCGAAGCGCACGTCGAAGGCCTGTCGATGACGAAGAAGTAAGACGTTCGTCGCAAAAAAGAATGGCGGGTGGCACCACGATCGGCGCCATCCGCCATTCTTCATTTCATGCGACGGCGGACACGCACTACTTCGTGAACCACACGTCCTGCAGGACCATCGCCTGCTCGCGGTATTCACGACCGTCCACACTCAGAACAATCGTGTAGTTACCGGGCTGCACGGTGGACAGCACACCGCCCGCCGCGGCCGGGAACGTCGTCGCGCCCTGCTGCCCGCCACCACCACCACCACCACCACCACCAAAGCCGCCACCGCCGAAACCGCCGCCGGCGGCGTTGCGCTCGGCGTCGGTGCGCTCGCGCCGCGCCTGCATCGTCCAGCGCACGGTGTTCACACCGGCGGTCTTCGTGCCGTCGGTCTCCGCGATCAGGCGCGTGCCGTCATACACGCGGACCTTCACGTCCTTCGCGGGCGTGCGCAGGTAGTAGCGGATCGCCATGCCGTTCGGCCGGCTCTCACCCGCGTAGTTGTTCGACGAAACTTCCGGCCGCTGTCCGCGGATCCACTGCACCACCGGCTGCACGTCGAACAGGTGCGCCGGCGATGCGAGGACCTGCGGCGTCATCTCCTGGAGCGGCGAGATGTCGCCGATGAAGAGGCCGCGGCCGTGCGTGCCGACGATGATCTCGTTGTCGCGCGGATGAATCGCGATGTCATGCACGGGATTGCGCGGAATCCCGTTCGACATGCGAGTCCACTTCCGGCCGCCGTCGATCGTCGCATACAATCCGAGGTCTGTGCCGGCGAACAGCAGATCCGGATTGCGTGCGTCCTCGCGGATGACGTTGATCGGCTCATTCGGCAGGTCACCCGCAACGGACTTCCACGTCTGGCCGTAGTCCGTCGTCTTCCAGACATAGGGCTTGAAGTCGTCACTGCGGAAACCGGTGACGGATGCGTATGCGACGGCGGGATCGTGATGCGAAGCGATCACGCGGCTCACCCAGTAGCCGGGGTGTCCGGGGATGCGCTCGCGCAGGTTCGTCCACGTCTTACCCGCATCGCGCGAGAGCTGAACATTGCCGTCGTCCGTGCCGACCCACAGCACACCCGGAATGATCGGTGACTCGTCAACCGTAGTGATCGTCGCGTACTGGATGTTGCCGCTGCCGTTGCGCCTCGCCGGATCGTTCACCGTGAGGTCCGGACTGATCTCCTCCCACCGTTCGCCGCGGAACGGCGAGCGCAGCAGCACGTTCGCGCCGTGGTAGATGACGTCACTGTTGTGCGGCGAGATCAGGATCGGCGCGTTCCAGTTCCAGCGCAGCGTGTCGCCGCCGGCCGGGCGGGTGTAGCGGATCCCCTTCGACGTGCCGGTGAGCTGGTCCACGCGCTGGATCGCACCGAACTGGCTCTCGTTGTAGAGCCAGCGGCTGTCGTTCGGATCGACGACGTTGTACATGCCGTCGCCGCCGCCCGTGCGATACCAGTCCTCGAACGGGATCGCGCCTCCGCCACGACGAGTCGAGGGACCCTTCACGGAGCCGTTGTCCTGCAGGCCGCCATACACGTTGTACGGCATCTCCATGTCGTAGCTCACCGCGTAGAACTGCGCGAGCGGCTTGTTGTCCGGATGATACCAGTTCTGTCCGCCGTCGAATGTGACGCCCATGCCGTGGTCATAGCCGAGCAGCATGTGGCGGCTGTCGGCGGGATCGATCCACAGCGCATGGTTGTCACCGCCGAAGTTGAACGGAGAAGACCACGTCTTGCCACCGTCCGTCGTGTGCTGCACGCCGACGCTCAGGATGTAGACGTGCTCCTTGTCGTTCGGATCGACGCGCACCTGGCCGTAGTAGTACGGCGGGTTGCCGCCGCCGAAACCGCCACGTCCGCCGCCGCCACCACCGCCGCCACGGCCGGCCTGCGGCGGCGGCGCGCCCGGGCAGCCCGGCGCGATCGGGCGGTCCGTCGCCGGCGCCACACGGCGCCACGTGGCACCACTGTCATCGGAGCGGTACAGCTCGTCGCCCTTCGAGCAGTCGCCGAACCCGAGCGCCATGCGGCGCGCGCGCTCCGCAGCGGGGATCGAGTCGGCATTCGCGTTCTCGATGATGGCATACACGGTCGACGGCGAGCTGCGCGCGATGCCGATGCCGATGCGGCCGATCATGCCGGTCGGCAGACCGTTCGTGAGCTGCGCCCACGTCCTGCCGCCGTCCGTGCTCTTGAACAGTGCGCTGCCAGGACCGCCTTCACCGAACGTCCACGGCCGGCGCACCTTGTCGTACGTCGCGGCATAGAGCACCTGCGGGTTGGACGGATCCATTGCGACGTCCACGACGCCGATCGCGCGGCCGTCCACGCGGTGGTCGAACGCCTTCGCCCACGTCGCACCGCCGTCCGTCGTCATGTACAGGCCGCGCTCCTGGTTCTCCGAGTAGAGGTGACCGAGTGCGGCGACATACGCGATGTCCGGGTTCGTCGGATGCACGACAATGCGGCCGATGTGGCCGGAGTTCGGCAGGCCGACGTTCTTCCACGTGGCACCGCCGTCCGTCGACTTGTAGACGCCGTCGCCCGAGTACGTGCTGCGCGAGTTGTTGGCCTCGCCGGTGCCGAGGTAGAGCGTTTCCGGGCGGCTCGGCGCGAGTGCGATGGCACCGAGAGAGACTGTCGGCTGGTTGTCGAAGATCGAGTTCCAGGTCAGGCCGTGATTCTCGCTCTTCCAGAGGCCGCCCGAGCCGGTTGCGGCGTAAATGATCTGCGGCTTCGACTCCACGACCGCGTAGTCGACATAGCGGCCGCCCTGGCGGGTGGGGCCGATGTCCCGGAGCTGGACGGCGGCGGACAGGTCCACGGCCTGCTGCGCCCCGGCCGGCAGTGCGGCCGCCGACAGCAGTGTGAAGACCGTACCGGTCCGTAACAGGTGTGCCATCCGCATCGATGTTCTCCCATTTGAGGTTGGGTCTTATCTTGCCGAATCCGTCAGCCGGCCACAGGCCCGCCACCAGCAACGTGAGGATACTACCATAGCCGACCCGCAGCGTGCAAAGAGTCCGGACGTACCCCGGCTGCTCACGAACCTGCTCAAGTTCCGGCTCGAGCGGATCATCCTGAGGGGGCCGCAGTACCGCCTGCTCCTGATCGCCGCCGCGCTCGGGCTCCTCTCGCTCCTGGCCGGCTCCATCATCTTCGGCTACGACCCCAACTTCCGCGGGAAGACCTTCCCGCAGGCCGTCTGGTGGTCGTTCCTACGGCTGACCGACCCCGGCTACCTCGGCGACGACACCGGCAACGTCGAGCGCGTCGTATCGACGATCCTGACCATCCTGGGTTACGTCGTATTCCTCGGCGCCCTCGTCGCCATCATGACGCAGTGGCTGAACGAGAAGATGGCGCAGCTCGAGGCCGGTCTCACGCCGATCGCGCAGCGTGACCATGTACTGATCATCGGCTGGACCAACCGCACCGCGTTCATCGTGCGCGAGCTGCTGCTGTCCGAAGGGCGCGTGCGGCGTTTCCTGCGACACCACGGCGCACGCCGGCTGCGCATTGCAATCCTTGCCGACAACGTGACGTCGAAGCTGCGGCTCGACCTGCGCCAGCGCCTCGGCAACCTGTGGAACGAGCGGCAGATCGTACTGCGCACGGGCACACCGCTGCGCGAGGACAACCTGCGACGCGTCGCATTCATCAACGCCGCGGCCGTCATCCTTCCCGCCGCAGACATGCTGCGCGACAGCGGCAGCGACACCGACACACGCGCCATCAAGACGCTGCTCAGCATGTCCAGCCATCCGCAGTCGCGCGCCGGCGCAGCACTGCCGCTCGCCGTTGCGGAGATCCTGGATGAGAGAAAGATCGACGTCGCGCGCGGCGCCTATCTTGGGCCCATCGAGATCCTCGCCTCGGACGCCATCATCGGCCGCCTCATCACGCAGAACGTGCGGCATCCCGGTCTGTCGCACGTGTATGGCGAGCTGCTCACGCACGGCCGCGGCAATGAAATCTACATCCGCGAAGCCGGCGATCTTGAAGGCATGCCGTTCGGCGAGCTGCACGCGCGCTTCGCGCACGCGATCCCCATCGGCATCGTGCGCCCCGATGGCGATACGTTCACACCGCTGCTGAACCCGCCGCACGACACCGTCGTTCAGCCCGATGATCGCCTGGCCGTGCTCGCCCGCAATTTCGAGGGGATCAACACCACTGTTTCAGGCGACGCCGGTCTCGCGGCCCGAATGACGTCGCATGAAGAAGGTGCTTTGGCTGGAGATGCATCGGGCGCAGGCGACGGCGTCATTGCGCGCAACGCATCATCCGCAGGCGACGGTGGCGCTGCGCGCAACGCATCATCCGCAGGCGACGGCGTCATTGCGCGCACACACCGCGTGCTGGTGCTCGGGTGGTCCCACAAGGGCGCCGCGCTGCTCGACGAGTTCGACAGCTATCCCGGCGAGCACTTCCACCTGGACATCGTATCCACTGCGAGCGTCGAGGACCGCGCCGCCACACTCCGCGACGCCGGCTTCGAGCCGCGCAACATCACGTATGCGCACATCGAAGGCGATTTCACCACGCCCGCCGTGCTCGCCCGCGCCAACCCCGGCAGCTACGACAGCATTGTACTGCTCGGCACCGACCGCTTCGCCTCCGACGAGGAGTCCGACGCGCGCTCGATCGTCGCATACCTGCTGCTGCGCGAAGTGCTCGCACCCGACGAGGATCCCACCATCATCGTCGAGCTGCTCGACGCCAGCAACGTCACGCTCTTCCGCCAGCGCCGCGGCGAGGTGCTCATCAGCCCGATGATCCTGAGCCACATGCTCGCCCAGGTCGCGCTTCGGCGGGAGATGCGCCCCGTGTATGACAAGCTCTTTGGCCCCGACGGCCCCGAGATCGTATTCCTCGCCGCCACAGATGTCGGCCTCGCCGGCAGCAGCGTTGCCTTCCACGAGATCGCCGCCGCCGCTGCCGCCTGCCACGCCATCGCCCTCGGCGTCAGCACCCCCGCCGCCGACGGCAAAGGCTGGGGCACCATGCGCCTCAACCCCAACCCCACCCGCCCCTTCACCCTGACCGCAGAAGACCGGATCATCGTCCTGCAGTGATCCGCTCTGCGCAGTATCAACAGATTCAATCACAGAGGTACGGGGAGCGAAGGGGAGACACGGAGAGCGTCCGCACTCCCTCCCCGTCCTCATGTACCTCACCGTCCTCCGTGACTGATTCAGTAAATCCGTTGTAAAATTGGCCTTTGGCCTTTGGCCTTCGCCTTCGCCCTCGGAGGTAGTCGAACCCCCTACACGGTCGTCAGAAGGTCGCCGTACCGATAATCCGCCAATCCCTTCCGTGCCCTCCGTGCATCTCCTACGGATCGTCGACCGCTGCAGTCCTATCCTTCATCCACGCGCAGAGACCAACACG
>DASUXU010000084.1:0-4899 GCA_036377735.1 Longimicrobiales bacterium | reverse complement strand
TTCGCCCACGTGAGGCCGACGAGCAGCGCGCCGATCAGGCCGGGGCCTGCGGTCGCCGCAATGACGTCGACTTCACCGAGCATCACACCCGCCGCCTCGAGCGCGCCTTCCACGACATCATCGATAGCGGTGAGATGCGCGCGCGATGCGATCTCGGGGACGACGCCGCCGTAGAGCGCGTGCACGTCCTGAGACAGGATGATGTGACCTGCGAGCTCGCCGTCGCGCAGGACAGCGGCCGAGGTCTCGTCGCATGAAGTCTCGATACCGAGGACAATGCTCATGGCAGTGAGTCCACGGGAACGAGTGCACTGCCCTTCGGCCGGATCGGCAGGATCACGCGGACGCGGCGTGGACTGATGGACGCGTGCAGTGTGGTCGTGTCGATCACGAGGTCGAAAGTGTCCACAGCGCGCACGCCGCTGACGTTGATGGGCGGCAGGTTGATTGAGTCCATCTTCGCGAGCCGCCGTGCGGGCCCGCTCGCGCGCACCATGACCGGCTCGATGATGGGCGGTCCCTCGAGCTCGAAGCCGGTGGGCACATCGCCGTTGAAGTGGGGACGCAGCGCGACCAGGCGGGTGGCGATCCGGTCGAACGCGAGACGCACCGAGTCCGGCCGGAAGTCATTGATCGCTACACTGCCCTCGACACTGCCCACGTCCACCCACGCCCGCTGGAGCAGGCGGGTCTGCACCGAGTCACGCACAGTCTCCACAGGTACGATGATGGACGGGTTCGCATTGCGCAGTGCGATGAGGTCGCGGTACGAGCCGCTGAACCGGACTGCAACATGTGAAGGCGACGGCTCGCGCGTGAGCACCCACTCCGCGTCGTGGTTCGCAACGCGTACGGGCAGCGACATGCGGTAGGTGTACGGCTTGTCACCCTGCACGACGAACCAGAGCACGACCGCGATCGCGAACGCGGCCAGCTTGAGCTGCCAGTTATTCGTGAGTGGACCGGGGAGACCGCGCATCAGTCCGTCAGCAGCCTGCGCAGGTCGGTGATCACGCTGCTGTCCGCCCACTCGCGCGCGCCGACTTCCCGCTGGCGGATGCGGCCATCGCGGTCGATGACGAACGTGGTGGGCAGGCCGCCGATCGCGTATGCAGTCTGGATGTCGCCGCTGGGGTCGCGCAGGATCGGGAACGTCAGGTCGAAGCGGTCGACGAACTCGCGCACGGGTTTGTCAGCGCCGTAATCCACGCTGACGCCGACCACCTCGACACCCTCGGAAGCGAGCTTCTCGTGCAGTGCCTGGAGCTGCGGCATCTCGCGCACGCATGGCTCGCACCATGTCGCCCATACGTTGAGTACGACGACCTTGCCGCGGTAGTCGGAGATCTTCACCGAGTCACCGGCAAGTGTGGTCATGCGGTATTCCGGCGCGCGCGCACCCGGCCCGATAGGCACGAAGCGGTCGCGGTTCACCCAGATCATCCCGCCGAGAATCACGATCAGCAGCAGAACGAAGCCGCGGATGACCCGGTCGTGCCGCGTCTTCATCACTCGATGATCGTGTCCGGTGGGACGTAAGCCGGTGCGGTGTCCTGCTGCACGCCGTAGCCGGCGCTCACTACAATTGTGATGGTCGCGGGCAGCTCCTGCCGGCTGCCTGGCGCCGGCTCGAGGCGAAGCACGCGGCCGGGCGCCGCGAACGCGGACTCCTCGACGCGCCGTGTGTCGAAGCCGACTCGCCGCAAGAGCTGCTCGGCCGCGTCACCGCCGAAACCCTCGACATCCGGTACTACGACGCGCGGCGGTCCGGCGCTCACGGACACGCGCACATTCGCACCCGAGCGGAGCTGCTGTCCCGGCAGCGGGTCCTGCGCCAGGATCTCGCCGCGCGGTGCGTTCGGATGCGTGATGGAAGTCGTATCCACGCGGCCGAGGCCGGCAGTCGCCAGCAGGCGGTTCGCCTCGTCCACCGACTGGCCGACCAGTGCGGGTACCGCGATGCCGCTGCCGGACGCCTCGGGCGGCGGGAACAGCACATTCACGGCGACGGCGTAACCGATGCCGAAGGGGATGACGAGCGCGGCAAGCACGGACGGCAGCACGATGCGCCACGGGATCTTCCGCGGCTTCGGGTTGGGCTGCCGCTGTCTGCGTGCCGGCTGGCGACGCCGTACGGAGTCGCCCAGCATCAGCGCACTCTCCGCAGGCGCGCCGCGAACGCGCCGTCGAAGCCGTGCTCGTGGGGCAGCACGCGCAGCTGACCCCGCCTGTCCAGCTGAACCGGGAAGCTCGCCGGCGGCGCGGGCTCGAAGCGCGGATCCATTTTACGCAACCACTCCATCTGCAGCTCGTTCTCTTCCGGCTCGAGTGAACACGTCGCATACACGAGCAGTCCGCCGACCGGCACCAGTGGCACGGCCTCGGACAGGATCTCGCGCTGCAGCTCGACCAGCGTCTTCAGGTCCGCCGGCTGCAGCCGCCAGCGGCCGTCCGGGTGCCGGCGCAGCGTGCCCGTCCCCGTGCACGGCGCATCGATAAACACGATGTCTGCCCGCCGGAACGGCGGCCGCCGCGCGTCCGCCACCACCAGTCCGCCATTGACCTGCACGTCCTGGTCGCGCAGCCGGGCGAAGTTCTCGCGCACCCGGCCGAGCCGCGCAAACGACAGGTCGGCCGCCGCAACGTACGCGGCCTGCTGCGCGAGGCCCAGCGCCTTGCCGCCGGGTGCAGCGCACAGGTCCAGGACCACGTCGCCCGGATCGGGCTCAACATAGCGGGTCACGAGCCGTGCCGCGGGGTCCTGCACGATGCCCGGTACCAGGCGCAGTGCGTGTGCCACGTCGCCGTGCGTGAGCCGGATCCCCCCGGTCGGCGCGTCCAGCACGTCTGCCGCCAGACCCTCCGCGGCCAGCGTAGCGACAGCGTCCGCCGCGGACATCGTAAGCGGCTGGATGCACAGCTCCGGCCGGCGGTTGTCCGCCTCGACCAGCGCGGCAGCGCCCTCGGCACCGTAATGTTTCAGCCAGCGCTCCACCAGCCAGCGGGGATGCGAGCCCCACGTCGTCAGGTAACCGGCGGGATCGCGCTCGAGCGATGGGAAGCGGAGGTCGCGCGCGCGCTGCAGTCCCTTGAGAACGCCGTTCACGAAGCCTGCGACGCCGGACCCGCGCGGCTTCACCAGCTCCACACTCTCCGACACCGCGGCGTACGGCGGAATCCCGTTGAGATCCAGGAGCTGGTACGCGCCGATGCGCAGTGCATCGAGGGCATCCGCTTCGATTTCGCGCAGCGGCCGCGTCACGACCTGCGACAGACGGTGGTCGATGCGGCCGCGCATGCGCAGCACGCCGTACGTCAGCTCCTGCGCGAATGCGCGCTCGCGCTGCGGGATCCCATCGATGACACGCGCAAGCGCGCGGTCCGCCAGCTCACCCTGCCGCACGGCGCGCAGGATGTCGAACGCGGCGGCGCGGGCGGGGGTGGCGTTCGGCGATGCTGCGTTCAGCTCAGCATCCCGTGCTGCGGCGATGACGGCACCGCGGTCTCGCGGCGCGGCATGCGGCCCGACAGATACGCCAGCCGGCCGGCGCGCACTGCGAGACGCATTGCGTGGGACATGCCGATCGGGTCCGTCGCTTCCGCCAGGGCGGTGTTCATCAGGATGCCGTCTACGCCCTGCTCCATCGTGAGGCACGCATCGGACGCCGTGCCCACGCCCGCATCGACGATGACCGGACACGACAGGCGCGTCTTGATCTCGCGGATGAAGTACGGGTTCACCAGGCCGAGACCGCTGCCGATCGGACTCGCGAGCGGCATCACGGCCGCGCAGCCCGCGTCCTCGAGGCGCAGCGCAGTGATGAGATCCTCGTTGGTGTAGGCGAGGACCTTGAAGCCCTCCTTCACGAGCGTCGTGGCGGCGTCGATCGTCGCGAACACGTCCGGCAGCAGCGTCTTCTGGTCACCGATGACCTCGAGCTTCACCCAGTCGCTGAGTCCCGCGGCGCGGCCGAGACGCGCGTAGCGGATAGCGTCCTCGGCGGTGTAGCAGCCGGCGGTATTCGGCAGCAGGAAGATCTCGTCGGGATCGAGATGATAGAGGATCCCCTCGTCCTTCGTGCGGTCGAGGTCCACACGCCGCACTGCGACCGTCACCATCTCCGCGCCCGAAGCCGCGATCGCGCGCACCATCTCGTCGTTCGAGCGATACTTGCCCGTGCCGACGATCAACCGGGAGCGGAATACACGGTCCGCGATGCGGAACTCGTCCTGCGCGGTATCGACCGCGTCCATCATCTGTGTGCTCATCTGCGTGCTCATCCCCCGCCTACGAAATGTACGAGCTCGAACTGGTCACCCGCGCGCACTTCCGTGGCATCGAATACGCCGCGGTCCAGGATCTCGCGATTGTATTCCACCACGATCAGACGGGGATGCAGACCGAGCTGCTCCAGGAGTGCGGTGACACTGCCCTCCGCCACCGTACGCTTCTCGCCGTTGATGCTGACTTCGATCATGACACCACCTGCATTGCTTCCAGAAATGACATGGCTTCGGCCGCTGCGTCCGGCTTATCCCAGACGCCGGTCAGTACTGCGACGCCGTATGCGCCCGCGTTCAGCGCGACGGCCGCCCGCTGCGGCGTGACGCCGCCGATGGCGTAGACCGGGACCGGACAGACCGCCGCAGCTTCCGCCACCAGCGCCACGCCCGACCCCTGTCGGCCCGGGTGCGACGCGCTGCCCCAGATGGTACCCAGAATCACGAGATCCGCTCCGTCTGCGGCGGCCTGTGCGGCTTCGGCAGCGCTGTGCACCGAAGTGCCGATGCGAAGCCTGCGTCCGGCCCGCCGGGCGACATTTCTCGCTGCGTCCACAGGGACCGCGTCCCGGCCGAGCTGCACGCCGTCCGCGCCGCTCGCGAGTGCGACGTCGATCC
>DASUXU010000083.1:0-2711 GCA_036377735.1 Longimicrobiales bacterium | reverse complement strand
GGTTCGGATCTTTCAACATCACACGTCAGTCGACGACAGGGGCAGCTTCCGCGAGGTCTGGAGAAACGATGTGCTCCGGAACGCGGGTATCGAGCAGGACTTCGTACAGGACAACTTCTCCACGTCCGTGGCCGGCGTGCTGCGCGGCCTTCACTTCCAGTATGACCGCCCCCAGGGAAAGCTGGTGACGGTGCTGGCGGGCAGGATACTGGACGTAGCGGTCGATCTGAGGCCGGACTCGCCGCGGTTCGCGCAGTGGACCTCCGTGGAGCTGAGTGCGGATGCCGCGAATCAGTTCTGGGTTCCGCCCGGCTTTGCGCATGGCTTCTATGTCTACGAGGACGCAGCCGTCCTCTACAAATGCACGGACTACTACGTCCCGGAGCTGGACGCCGCTGTTCGCTGGAATGATCCGGCAATAGGCGCGGAATGGCCAAGCTCGACACCTATATTATCACAGAAGGATGCGTCCGCACCGCCGCTCGCGGAGCTCCAGATGCACAGGTTGCTTTCCTGTGAGCACTGACATGAAGTCGATTCCGGAAGGAAATGTCGTACCCATGATATCCGCCGCCCATGGCAATTAGTCCGTCGCGCCGAATGGAAGTGCCGCTGCTCGACCTGAAGCAGCAGTATCACGCGTTGAAGCCCGAGCTCGATGCCGCACTGTCGCGCGTGGTGGAGTCGCAGCACTTCATTCTTGGACCTGAGGTGTCCGCACTGGAAGAGGAGGTCGCTGCATTCTGCGGCGTCCGTTATGCCGTCGGCATGTCCTCGGGCACGGACGCGCTGCTCGCGGCGCTGATGGCGCTGGACATAGCGCCTGGCGACGAAGTCGTGACGTCGCCATACAGCTTCTTTGCAACGGCCGGCGTGATTGCCCGTCTCGGCGCAACGCCCGTCTTCGTCGACATAGACCCCGCGACATTCAACATCGACGCCACCCGCCTGGATCGGGTCCTGACAGAGCGGACGCGGGCCATCATTCCCGTGCACCTGTACGGCCGGATGGCTGACATGACTGCAATCATGGCGGTCGCGGAGGCGCGCGGTCTTGCAGTCGTTGAAGACGCGGCACAGGCGATCGGCGCGTTCGATGGCGAGCGCCGCCGGGCGGGCACGGTAGGTCACATGGGCTGCTACTCGTTCTTCCCGAGCAAGAATCTGGGCGGCTTCGGGGATGGCGGGATGACTGTTACGGATGACGCAGCGCTGGCCGACCGGCTCCGCATGCTGCGCATGCACGGGATGGAACCCAGGTACTACCATTCCATCATTGGCGGCAACTTCCGGCTGGATGCGATCCAGGCGGCAGTCCTTCGCGTGAAGCTGCCGCACCTGGACGCGTGGACTGCGGCGCGGCGCAGCAATGCGGAGCGCTACCGCGTTCTTTTCAGCAAGGCCGGCGCCGCGCACGTTACGCTGCCGGAAGACGAGCCGGGTCATATCTACAACCAGTTCGTGATTCGCGTGCCCGAACGCGATCGCGTGCAGGCCCGGCTCCGCGCGAGCGGTATCGGCACGGAGATCTATTATCCGGTGCCGCTGCACCTGCAGGAATGCTTCAGCAGCCTGGGCTACTCGCAGGGCGACATGCCGCACTCCGAAGCAGCCGCCGCTGAAACGCTCGCACTTCCCGTTTTCCCAGAGCTCACCGCAGACCAGCAGGCGTACGTAGTTGCCACGGTCGTCGACACGGTAACATGACACGAGAACTCAAGTTGTTCACCCGCCTGTTATGCGCGAGCCTGCTGACGTGCGCGAGCGCGGGCATGGCCGCGGCCCAGCAGCGCACGCCGACTGTCCGGGATACCGCGGAGGCGAGACGGGCGATCGAACAGCAGTTCGGTCGCGGCGTCTCGCAGTCCGAAGTGCTCGAGCGGATTCGACAGTCCGGCATGAGCCGGGCGCAGATCCGCGCGCGGCTTCAGCAGGCCGGCTACGATCCGGGTCTCGCCGACCGCTATTACGATATTCTCGATAACGGCGGCGAGCCGCCGCGCGGCGAGGCATCGTCGGAGTTCCTGAAGGCACTGGCAGGCATGGGTATCACGACGCGGGCGACCCTGCCGCAGGCATTCACCATCGACTCCATCACCGGCGACACGACGTTTCTCAAGCCGCAGGCTGTACGGGACAGCATGTTCAAGGCTGACTCGATTGCAGACCTGGGCATGCAGGTGTTCGGCATGCGCACGTTCCGAAGGGCTGCCACGCAGTTCGAGCCGATCCTGACCGGCCCGGTCGACCGGAGCTACCGGCTCGGACCCGGCGACGAGCTGAACCTCGTTCTTACAGGTGATGTCGAGGAGGCGTACGCGCTCGAAGTCACGCGCGACGGATTCATCTTCATTCCGGATGTCGGGCAGATCGCGGTCTCGGGGCTTACGCTCGGACAGCTCGAAGACATGCTGTACAGCAGGCTGGGCCGCGTTTACTCGGGGATCTCACGCTCGCCGAACGCTACGACGCGGTTCCAGGTCTCGGTCGGTCAGCTCCGGACCAATCAGGTCTTCGTGCGCGGTGAGGTGACGTCACCGAATGCATACCAGGTGAGCAGCGTCGCCACCGTCATGACTGCGCTGTATCAGGCTGGCGGGCCGACCGCCGATGGATCGTTCAGGCACGTGGAAGTCCACAGGGGCGGCCAGCTCGTGCAGGTCGTCGACCTGTATGATTTCCTCGTCGGCGGCAGCCTGGCCAATGACGTC
>DASUXU010000082.1:0-4526 GCA_036377735.1 Longimicrobiales bacterium | reverse complement strand
CCAGCTCCGTGACGACGCGGTCGTTGACCGTGACGACGCCTGCCGTGATCAGCTGCTCGGACGCGCGCCGTGATGCGACGCCCGCCTGCGACAGGAACTTCTGGAGCCGGACCTCCTCCGCCATCAGGCTTCGTCTTCGTCAGGGACGATGTGCGAATCGATGTAGGCGTCGACGTGCGCATCGATGATCGCATCCGCATCCGCCGACACCACCGGCGGCGCGTAATCGGCCTCGCCGTCATCCGGAAACTCCGGCAATCCCGGAATGTCGATATCATCGTCATCGTCAATCACATCACCGTCGATGGCATCCTCCGCAACTTCGCTGGCCACCTGATCGATCTCAGCCGCGTCGGACGAGTGCACGGCGTGCGCCACGGCTGCGTCGGCCGGTGTGCCTTCCGACGGGTCGGGTGCGATGATGATCGGGATCTCGCGGTTGCGCAGCACCACGGGCAGCTCGTCTGGACGCGGCATGTCCTCGAGCGAGCGGTAGCCGAAATGCTCGAGGAATTTGGCGGTGGTGCCGTAGAGCAGCGGACGGCCGAGACCCTCGGCGCGGCCGACGGCCTCGATCAGGCCGCGATCCTGCAATGTGCGCAGTACGCCGCTCGAGCCGACGCCGCGGATCTCCTCGACCTCCGCGCGGCCGAGCGGCTGGCGGTACGCGATGATGGCAAGCACCTCGAGTGCACTCGTCGACAGGCGGGATGGCTGCGGTACGGACTCGTAGCGCTCGAGCACCGACACGAACTCGGGGCGGGTCAGGAGCTGGTAGCCGCCCGCGAGCTCGTAGACCTGGAACGAGCGCTCCGTCGTCTCGTACTCGGAACGCAGCTCTTCGATGACGGCTTCCACGGTGTCTTCATCGAGGCGCTCGTCGACGCGCGCGAGGTCCGCCGCAGTGAGGGGGGCGTCGCTCGCGAACAGCAGCGCTTCAATGATCTGTGTCAGTCGCATGCGTCTCTATTTCCTTGTGTCGATACAGCCAGAGTTCGGTAAACGGCTCGCTCTGCCGCAGCTCGAGGTCACGCCGCTTCGCCAGCTCCAGCGCGCCCAGCAGGGTGACGACGCTGTGCAGGTTGTCGCGGAACGGCTCGATGAGCCTGCGGAACTCGACGCGCTCCAGGCGCTCGAGTGCGGCCAGGATCAGGGTGATCTTTTCTTCGACCGGCACCGCGCGCTGCGTCACGTGATGGTCGCCCGGTGGCTGCGGCCGGCTGCCGATCCCGATCGCCGCCTTGAGCAGCTCCTCCCACGAGATCTCGAGCTCCGTCACCACCACCGGCTCCTTGCGCGGCGGGACGTAGCCACGGGCGTACCGCCGCAGGCGGTCGATCTGGGACTCCTCGAAGCGGATCGCGGCCTCACGGAAGTGCTCGTACTCGAGCAGACGCCGCACGAGCTCTGCGCGCGGGTCCTCAAGCTCACCCTCCCCGGCGTTCCGCTTCGGCATCAGCATCTGTGCCTTGATGCGGATCAGCAGTGCGGCCATCTCGAGGAACTCCCCGGCGCGGTCCAGACCGAGCTTGTCCACGTCTCCCATCGCCTGCAGGAACTGCTGCGTGATCTGCGCGATGGGGATATCGAAAATGTCGATGTCCTGCTCGCGGATCAGGTGCAGCAGCAGGTCCAGCGGTCCCTGGAAACGGTCAAGCTCGACGACGAAACCGCCGTCGGCGAACGTCCCTTCCACAGACTCGAGCTTCGGGGGCGCGGCTATGTCGACCACAGAATGAACATCTTCGAGAGGTGCTCCAGCATCCGGGCGGGCGCCAGCACGAAGCCGAACGAGCCCGTGAAGAACATGAGGAAGAACACGATGATTGCGACGTTGTGCAGCCGCTGGGTCGCGCGTGCGACGCGGACCGGCAGCAGGTTCTGCATGACGGTCCAGCCGTCGAGCGGCGGGAGCGGCAGCAGATTGAAGACCACCAGCAGGAAGTTCAGGCTGATGCCGACCTCGGCCATGAGCCGGAGCTGGCCGATCCACGCGCCCGGGGAGACCCGCTCGGCATGAATCAGCAGCGCCACGATCGGTGTCAGAATCAGCGCCAGGAGGAAGTTCGCCGTCACGCCGGCGCCCGCAACGTAGACCTGGCTGCGCCGTCCCCGCGTGAAGTTCGACGGGACGACCGGGACGGGCTTCGCCCAGCCGATCAGGAACCCGGCCTTGGTCGCGATCAGCATGGCCGGTATGATCAGCGTGCCGAACAGGTCTATGTGCGGCAGCGGATTCATCGTGATCCGGCCCAGCTTCTCGGCCGTGTCATCCCCCTCCCGCCGTGCCACCCATGCGTGGGCATATTCGTGCACGACAAAGGAAAACAGGAGGACCGGCACCAGGAGGAGAACTTCCATTATGGGCGGAAACCTAGGGCAGCCCCGCCCTCCTCGCCACCCCTGACAGGCGTCGTGCGGGGTTGACGCATCACCCCGGCGGGTGGTAGGTTTCAAGGCTGAAATCGCAGGGATTTACCACCGGAGGAACACCCTTGGCCAATACGCCGAGTGCAGAAAAGCGGATCCGCCAGGCAGTCAAGCGGAACGAGCACAACCGCGCACAGCGCTCCCGCCTGAAGACGGCGATCAAGAGCGTGCTCAACGCACAGGACGCCGCCAGCGCGCAGACCGCGCTCAGCGAGACATCCGCGCTGCTCGACCGCTTCGCCAGCCGCAACCTGATCCACCGGAACAAGGCCGCCCGCAAGAAGTCACAGCTCGCGCGTTTCGTCACGCAGCTGAGCGCGAAGGCCTAGCTCCTCCCGACAGCCAGGAAAAGAAGGACCCCGTGGGCACGATCCACGGGGTCTTTTTGACATCACCCGTTTTCTGAGGGGACAACGGAAATTCTCGCACCGAGCACACCGGGGGCACCGGGAATCGCTTCACCGCAGCCAGATCGTGGTCCACCCGGGATTGAATGCTGAGCCGATCAGGCCTCCTATGACGGCGCCGGCCGCGACGGCACCGACGTTGTACCCGGGAACGACTTCATGTCCGAAAAAGCCGCCGGGTGAGCCGACAATGAAATACGTCAGCGCACCTCCGATCCCCACTGCCCCGATCACACCACCAACAACACTGCCCCACGGCGTCGAAGATCGCTTTTCGATATGTGACACGTTCGCGAGCTGCACCGTGTCGCCGGCCTCCAGGATCACGATGCCGTCGGCATAGGCGCTGATCCTGCCCTCAACACCCTCTGGACCGTCAAACCGTAGACGCCAATGCCGTGACACCGCTTCATTCATCGTGCGGACGAGAATGGAATCCGTCGCGACGTCCTGCGCATCTACCGGTGATTGCGTTCCCAGAATGAACAGCGTTGTAACCGCAGTGCATACCCCGTATCGAAAAGTTCGCATCAAACCTCCAGACCATCGATTCGACCTGCATACACCGGTCAACACGACGTGTTCGCGCTTCCTCCACACCACTCCGTGCCCCCGGTGTGCCCGGTGCGAGATAATTTCCGACGCTAGCGAATCAGCCCGCGGAGATAGCTTGCGATCCGCTCATAGTCCGGCCGCCGGTCCGGGCTGGCAGATTCGACGTAGTATTCGGCCCAGCCCAGGGGAGTACCCTGCCAGGCGGTGTCAGCGCGGTGCGGGTCGGCCCCGCCCTCCACGAGAGGTCTCGAGGGATCCGGAGCACACGGCATGATGCAGCGGTGTGCCGTGCGAGTAGAGCGCACCGCTGGGCTCGTTGACCGGAATCCCGTCGCGGATCATCCATGCGACGGCGTCCGCTCTGCCATTGAGCGCTGCCATGACGAAGGAAAACTGCCGCACTTCAGGCGTGCTCGCTTCGGCGATCCGCGCAACATCATCCCACCGTCCGAGGCAGAGTGCAGCGGCGAGTGTGAGCTCACCGCCGCGCGCTACGAGGTGTTCGGCCGCTTCCATGTGGCCGTTGACGAGAGCGTTGTTGGCATTGGAGGCGGGGATCGCGCCTGCGTCGATGAGCACATCGATCAGCGCAATCTGCACACCACACCTCGCAGCAACTCCGGACCAGCACACCAGCCTGAGCGTGGAGTCGAGCATCTCCTGGAAATCATCGGGCTGCTGGCGGCGCGCGGCGTCGATGATGATGGAGGCGATGGCCGTGACGTTGGGTGGAAGCGTCCCGTTGCGTTCGGGGTCCTCGGCGACAAACCACAGCAGCCACGGCCTGCTGAAGAACCCGTCCGCGGCGTTTCCTGTTTGATCCCGCAGCCAGCTGCCGGGATCACTCAACCGCTCCGTGACGACCCAGGGATGTGCTGCAATGATGGCGCGGAGCGCCGCCTCGTCACCATTGTCGATTGCCCCGACAGCGTCCGCAAAGCGTGCGTCCAGTGTATCAGTCACGGTTCATTGCCGTTCGGGATTGCCGAACAGGTCGAGGGTCTGCGGTGACAGCTTGCCGAGCGGGCCGTCCGGATTCACTGCGGGAGCCGCTGGACGCTCGGGCAGGTGCTTGAGGAAGGCGCGGCGGAAGCCGCGGTCGTACTCGGACCAGCCGGTGGCTTCCGGCAGCAG
>DASUXU010000081.1:0-28830 GCA_036377735.1 Longimicrobiales bacterium | reverse complement strand
GATGCTCGACCGGAAGCATGAAGAGCTGGGTTACGCGATGGAGAGTCGCGCCGAAGAAGTCGTGGACGCGCTCGACAGCGCGATCGACGACCACATCGGTGACGACATTCTCCGTCTGATCTTCATGACGTGCCATCCGGTGCTCTCGCAGGAGGCCCGCGTCGCATTGACACTCCGTCTGCTGGGCGGACTCACCACGGACGAGATCGCGCGCGCGTTCCTCGTGCCCGAGCCGACGATTGCGCAGCGCATCGTGCGTGCAAAGAAGACACTGCGCGATGCACAGGTCGGGTTCGAAGTGCCGCGCGGTGACGAGCTCGCAGCGCGCATTGCGTCCGTGCTGGATGTGATCTACCTGATCTTCAACGAGGGTTACGCATCCACGTCAGGCGACGAGTGGACGCGGCCGAAGCTGTGCACGGACGCCCTCCGCCTCGGGCGTGTGCTCGCGGCGCTCGCGCCGGACCACGCCGAGGTCCACGGCCTCGTCGCGCTGCTGGAAATTCAGGCATCGCGACTGCGTGCGCGGCGTGGCGCCTCCGGCGAGCCGGTTCTGCTTCTGAACCAGAACCGCGCGCAGTGGGATCAGCTTCTCATTCGACGCGGCCTGGTCGCGCTTGCGCGCGCGGAGTCCCTGCCTGAACCGGGTCCGTTCACACTGCAGGCGGCGATCGCGGCCTGCCACGCCCGCGCCGTCACCGCGGACGCAACCGACTGGCAAAGCATAAGCACGCTGTATGGCGAGCTGGCGCGCGCCGCGCCGTCGCCGGTGGTGGAGCTGAACCGCGCTGTAGCGGTCAGCATGGCGGACGGCCCCGCCGCAGCACTGCCCATCGTGGACGCTCTCGCCGCGGGCGATGCACTGCGCGGCTACCACCTGCTTCCCGCCGTGCGCGGCGACCTGCTTTCACGGCTCGGCCGGACCGCGGAGGCGAAGCGCGAGTTCGAGGCGGCGGCCGCACTGACCCGGAACGACCGCGAGCGTGCCCTGCTGCTGGCCAGGATCGACGCCGTCGGCTGATCGCAGGCGCGTCAGAGCCGCTTCCTGGCAGACAGCGCGTTCCGTGGTCGCGTGCGCCGGTCGCCGCGCCGTAATATCTTCCCCGGGCACACGTGTTGCCCGGCCCTTACGCCGTCGCATACGCTACTGCATGAAAGGCGGAGCCGGATGAAGGAAGAGCACAAATGGCTGATAGTCTCGTCGGTCGCCGCGGCCGCTGCGGGATTCGTGGTGCGCAATGGCATCGAGCTCGGCTGGAAGCTCGCGCGCGGTGAGGACCCGCCGAAGAACCCGGCGAGCCACGACGTGGCGTGGGCCGATGCCATAGCCTGGACGGTCACGGTCGGCGTGTGCATGGGTCTCGGCCGCCTGCTCGCGGAGCGCGGCGCAGCATCCGGCTGGAAGCGCTTCAAGGGTGAGCTGCCGCCACTGCATTCCTGACCCCGCCAGCCGATGACGGAGGAGACACAACCCCGCGCAGTGGCCATCACGAAGGGCGAGATCGCCGGCACGATCCTGATCCTCGCCGTAGCCATCCTCTTCATCAACTTCTGTCTCTGGCAGCTCCGCCGGCTCGACGAACGGCGCACGTCGAATGCGGCGATCGAGTCACGCATCGACGCACCGCCGGTTCCTGCCGCACAGATCATTGCCGATACCTCCGGAGCACTCTACCGCCGCGTCGAAGTGCGCGGCGCATATGACAACACGCGCTCCATCGTTCTGCCCGGCCGCAGCCGGGAAGGCACGCCGGGCGTGAACCTGGTCACGCCGCTCGTTCTCGAGGGACGCACGGATGCCGTTCTCGTCAACCGCGGCTGGATCCCGTCCGCGGATGCAGCGACTGTCGAGATCGACAGCTTTCCCGGGCTGGCGCGCGAACCCGTTGTCGGGCTCGCACTGCCTTTCCTCGACCGACGCGCATCGGTTTCAGCAAGTGCTGGAGCGGAGCCGCCCGCCGGCGGGTTCCGGCGAGTGTGGTACCGTGTGGACGAGAGCGCGCTGCGCGCGCAGTTCCCGTATCCGCTGGCGCCGTTCGTCGTGCAGATTCTGCCGCACGGCGGACCGCTCGCATATCCACGCCCTCTCGATCCACCTGCGCTCGATGAGGGATCGCACCTGGGATATGCCGTCCAGTGGTTTTCTTTTGCAGTCATCGCCGTCGTTGGATGGATTACGTTTCTCGTGCGACGTCGCGCCGAGCGGCGTGGCGCCCACGTGGTTCGCGCACCACCTCACCCTTCTGATCTTTGATTTCAATGCGACGCTTTTTTGCTCATTCCGCGGTTTTCCTTTCACTGTCTCTCTTGCTGCCCGCCAGTGCAGACGCGCAGATCCGGCCGGTGGACCCGTTCATCTGGCGTGCGTTCGACGGCCCGGCCAACGTGCTCGTCAGTGCGGGTGTGACACTGCTGCCGGATCAGGCCGTAGCCGCGACAGGCACGCGCGGACGCTATGAGGAGCTCGGCGCGTACCGCCTCACGTGGCGCACGGGGCGGGCCGCACTCACCGCGTCGGGCGCGGCCATTGTCAGGCTCGTCGACGAGGATTCGATCGGCGAGCCCTACAGCTACGTGCGCGAGCCGCACCGCGATGCGGGACCCGTCATCGTCGAGGCCGCGACCCGTCTCACCAGCGAGCATTCACCAGTCACCGCCATTGTCCGCTTCGGCACGCTGCTGCCGGTGACCAGTGCGGAATCGGGGATGGACCGCGACGAGGCCGATTTCTTCGCGACGTTCGGCATGCGCGCCCGTCGTGGCAGAACGTGGGTCGCCGGCGAGGGTGGTGTGGGGATCAATGGGCGGCCGGAGCCATTCGCGGGTCAGCGGGATGTCCTCAACTACTCGATCGGCGGCGGATACCGTCACGACATGGTCGATGCCGATGTCTGGCTGGTGGGCAGGGACGACATGCACGACACGGCAAAACCCAGCCACGAGGACCTGGATGAGCTCAGAATCGGTGTACGCTCGCGCGGCCGGTTCTGGATCGGCGCGACGTGGATCCACGGCCTGACCGCATGGAGCCCGTCCGATGGCGTGCGCATTGCAGCCGGAATGGACGCGGCGGTGCATCACCTCTTCGACTGAGAGCGGACGGGCAGTGAAGAGCTATGACAACAACGTGCGGTTCCCGGAGATCCATCTCGAGTACCCCGGCTGGGTACGTCGAAAGGTGGACTGGCTGCGGCCGTATGCCGGTGACCGCGACCGCACACGTGTTGCCATCGAGGTGGCCCGCGAGAACGTGCTGCAGGGGAGCGGCGGCCCGTTCGGCGCAGCGATCTTCGAGGAGGATTCCGGCCGCCTGGTCGCAGTTGGCGTCAACCGCGTCGTTCCGCTCAACAACTCCGTATTGCACGCGGAAGTGTTCGCGTTCATGATGGCACAGGCAGCGCTCGGCTCGTTCACGCTCGCGGCGGACGGCATGCCGGCGCACACGCTGTACAGCTCGTGCGAGCCGTGCGCGATGTGCCTCGGCGCCGCACAGTGGAGCGGTGTCCGCCGGGTGGTGTGGTCAGCACTGCGTGATGATGCACGGCGGGTGAATTTCGACGAGGGGCCCGTGTTCCCTGAGTCGTACGAATACCTGCGGGAGCGCGGCATGTCATTCGACGGCGGTGTGCTGCGTGACGAAGGCAGGAGTGTGCTGGAAGAGTACCGCTCGAAGGGCGGCGTGATCTACAACGGCTGACACGGAGGTGGCCATGAGTACCGCAAGCGCGGCGGTGCGCCCGCCGTTCTCGGTTCTTCCACTTCAGCGACGATCGCTGCTCGAGCGCGTGCTTCGCCGGCTCCCGCGCGAGAACGCGTGGATCGAAGTCAACAACCTGCTTGCCACAGCGCCCGAGGTGCGAGCAGTGCGGCCGGAGCAGGTTGCGCGCATCGCCGAGCGGTATGAGAGGCCGCTGCGCGGGGAGCTGTGCGGCCGGCTCGAGCGCCTGTACCGCGATTACCTGCTGTACTGCCTGTCCGATCGACACCTGACATCGGACGAGATGGCGGACCTGGCCCACCTCAAGCGAATCCTGCGTCTCCACAACCGCACGCTCGGCGCGATCCACGAGAACGTTGCGCAGCAGCTGTATGCCCGCGGTGTGAACGACCTGCTCGTCGATGCGGGCGTGAACCCCGAGGAGCGCGAGTTCCTGCACTCGCTTCAGATCTGTCTGGCCGCTCCGGCGCGCGTGGCACAGCGGGCGCGCGCAGCCACCGTCGCCCCCGGCGAGCAGGGCGGATCCTCGACGGAATAGTTGACGCGCGGCGCAGGGCGCGTATCCTTGCGTATGCGCATGTCCCTTACTGCCCGGGTCCTGCTCGGGCTCGCGGCCGGCCTCGCGGTCGGCATCGCATTCGCCATCATCGGCAATCCGACACTGCTCGCGTCCGTGGACTGGATCGCGCCCGTCGGCACGCTGTGGGTGAACTCGCTCCGCATGACGATCATCCCGCTGGTTGTCAGCGGTCTGATCATGGGCGCGGCCTCTGCGCGGGACTCGCGCTCCATTGGCCGGCTCGGAACGCGCGCACTGCTCCTGTTCGTGTCACTCCTCGCCGTCACATCTCTCTTTACTGTGGTAGTTGCGCCGATACTGCTCGGCTTCCTTCCCGTGGACCCTGCCGCGTCAGCCGCGCTGCGCGAGTCTGCGGCGGCCGCGGGCGGTGCGGCTGCGCCTGTTGCGACGGCGGCACAGCAGGGATTCCCGGACCTGCGCCAGTGGCTGATCGACCTGGTTCCGACGAATCCGATCAAGGCCGCGACCGACGGTGCCGTGCTGCCGCTGATCGTTTTCGCACTCGCGTTCGGGATTGCGCTGTCACGCGTCACCGCGCCGCTGCGTGAGAACGCAGTGACATTCTTCCGCGCGGTCTTCGAGGCCATGCTCACGCTCGTCCGCTGGATTCTCGAGCTCGCGCCGTTCGGTGTCTTCGCACTCGCGGTCCCGCTCGCTGCACGGCTCGGCCTCGCGGCCGCCGGTGCAGTGCTTTACTACATCATTGTCGTCGTCGCGATCTGCACACTGTTCTGTCTGCTGCTGTATCCGATGACGGCAGCATTCGCCCGTGTATCGCTCCGGTCTTTCGCGCGCGGTGTTGCACCAGCACAGGCCGTCGCGTTCAGCGCGCGCTCCTCGCTCGCGGCCCTCCCCGCGATGATCGAGGGCGGGACCGCGGAGCTCCGGTTCGGCCAGGAGATCACTGCGTTCTTTCTGCCGCTCTCCGCGTCCACGTTCCGGCTCGGCAGCGCGATCGGAATTCCGACCGGCATTCTGTTCGTGGCGACGCTCTACGGCATCTCGCTCGATACTGCGCAGCTCCTCACGATGGCACTCACCACCGTCCTGCTCACGTTCAGTGTGCCGGGTGTGCCGGGTGGCAGCATCCTCATCATGGTCCCGATTCTCGTGTCCGTCGGACTGCCGCCGGAAGCCGCGGGCATCCTGCTCGGCGTGGACACGATTCCTGACATGTTCCGCACGACGACGAACGTGACCGGCACAATGTCCGCAGCCACGATCCTGTCGTCGAAAACACCTGCCGCGGTCATTCCATCGGAAGTGCATCAGGCCGAAGCCGTCCCCGCGGGCGGCTGAGCCCTCGCGGCAGACCCCGGTCCGCCGCCATATTGACTCTCGTAACCCCACCACAACCATGATCAGGACGGCGGTAATGCCTGGGATCAGACCATTACTGGCGACGGTGGTCGCCGCATTCGCTCTTTCTTCGACCGCGTCAGCACAGGGCCCGACGCCCGTCGCAGCAAAGAAGCCGCTCGACCATGCCGCGTACGGCATCTGGAACCGCATTGCCGGCTCCGCCCTGTCGTCGGACGGCCGCTTTGCCCTCTACGCTCTCGCATCGGACAGCGCGGACGGCACGCTGCACGTGGCGGGGGTCTCGAGCGCTGCAGGCTCGACAGTCATTCCGCGCGGCACCGCCGGTGTCTTCACCGACGACGGCCGGTTCGTCGTTTTCCGCATCAGCCCGGAGCAGGCGGCGGTGCGACAGGCGAAGAAGGAGAAGAAGAAGCCGGACCAGATGCCGCAGGATTCGATGGGGATTCTCGACCTGTCGACCGGCGCGCTGACGAAATACGCGCGGGTCCGCAGCTTCAAGGTGCCGTCGGACGCGTCGAACGCGGTCGCGATTCTGTTCGCGAAGTCTGATGCGAAGCCGGACAGCGCGCGTTCGGATTCCACGAAGGCGCCTGCACCTTCGCCGGGTGCGACACCGGTCCGCCCCGAGGAGCCGGGCAAGATGCCGGAGCCGAATCCCTCGTCAGGTGCAGCGCCGGCGCCGAAGCCCGCGAAGGAGGCCAAGCGGGATGAAGGAACGGAGCTCGTTGTCCGCACACTCGCTACAGGGCAGGAGCGCCGGATCGCGGATGTCGTCTGGTACGACTTCAGTGACGACGGTCGGACGCTCGTATACGTCGCGGGCAACAAGGCGGGCACCGCGGATGGTGTGTATTCCCTCGACGTCGCCTCCGGCGCCGTTTCCACGCTCCTCGCCGGCAAGGGCAACTACCGCCAGGTGACGCTGTCGAAGAACGGGCAGGTCGCATTCCTCTCGAACACCGCGGACTTCACAACGGCGCAGCCGGAATTCAGTGTGTACCTGTCGTCGGGCGCCGCGCCCGCAAGGCGCGTGGTCGCACCCGGCGCCGCCGCGATGCCCGCCGGTTGGTGGGTGAGCGACAACAGCGCACTGTCCTTCTCCGAGAGCGGTGCCCGGCTGTTCTTCGGCACTGCGCCGCGTCCCGAATCCGAGCCGGACTCCGCCGCAGCTTCAGAGAACGAAGTGAAGGTGGACATCTGGAACTGGAAGGACCCGCTGCTTCAGCCGATGCAGCTCAAGCGCCTCGACCTCGAGCGCCGGCGAACATACCGCGCGATGGTGTCCACGAAGGATGGCAGGATCGTGCAGCTCGCGACTGCGGAGATCCCGGACATCACGGTTGCGAACCGCAATGATGGCGACATCGCGCTCGCGAGCACGAGTCTGCCGTACCAGCAGCAGATCTCATGGGACGAGTCTGCCAGCGACTATTATCTCGTCGATCTGAAGAACGGCAGCAGCACGCGGATCCTTGAAGGTGCGAAGTCGTTCGCGAGCCTGTCGCCGGAAGGGAAATACATCACGTGGTTCGACCAGGAGGCGAGGCAGTGGTTCGCCATGGATACGAAGTCGCGGGCGGTGCGTCAGATCTCGACCGGCATCCCGACCGCGCTGCAGAACGAGGACCATGACACGCCGGACCTGCCGAACGCATACGGCAGTGCGGGCTGGACGCTGAACGACGACCTGTTCCTGATCTACGACCGGATGGACATCTGGGCGGTCGATCCCACGGGCAAGCGAGCGCCGCGCAACATCACGGAAGGCGTGGGCCGGCAGGAGAACCTGCGGTTCCGGTATGTCCGCCTGGACACGGATGAGCGCGCAATCGATCCGTCGAAGGACATGACATTGTCCTCCTTCCACCTGTGGACCAAGCAGGACGGCTTCTACCGCGACCGCGTCAACGGCTCTGGCCAGCCGATCCGCCTCATCACCGCGGACAAGTCGCTGGGCGCGCCGCGCAAGGCGGAGGACGCGGACGTCATCATGCTTACACGCGCGGATTTCTCGGAATATCCCGACCTGTGGATCACCGACACGAACTTCCGCGACTGGCGGCGCATCAGCGAGGCGAATCCGCAGCAGTCGGAGTATGTCTGGGGCACGTCAGAGCTGGTATCCTGGCGTTCGGGTGACGGTCAGACACTGCAGGGCGTGCTGTACAAGCCGGAAGGGTTCGATCCGTCGAAGAAGTATCCGATGATGGTGTATTTCTACGAGCGGCTGTCGGACGGCGTTCACAATTACGTGACGCCGGCCGCTGGTTCATCCAGCATCAACACCAGCTTCTACGTGAGCCGCGGGTATCTCGTGTTCACGCCGGACATCCCGTACCGCACGGGATACCCGGGCGAGAGTGCGTTCAAGGCAGTCGTACCCGGCGTGCTGTCGCTGATCGCCCAGGGCTTTGTCGATGAGAACCGCGTCGGCGTACAGGGTCACAGCTGGGGCGGCTACCAGATCGCGTATCTCGTGACCAAGACCAACCTGTTCCGTGCGGCGGAGGCCGGCGCACCAGTCGCCAACATGACCAGCGCGTATGGCGGCATTCGCTGGGGCTCCGGCATGAGCCGCGCGTTCCAGTACGAGAAGACGCAGAGCCGCATCGGCGGCACGCTGTGGGACGCGCCGATGCACTTCATCGAGAACTCGCCGATCTTCTGGGCGGACAAGGTCGAGACACCGCTGCTGATGATGCACAACGACGAGGACGGCGCCGTTCCGTGGGAGCAGGGCATCGAGTACTTCTCGGCGCTGCGCCGCCTCCACAAGCCGGTCTGGCTCGTCGTGTACAACGGTGAGGATCACGGCCTGGGCAAGCCACAGAACAAGCTAGACTGGACGATCCGCATGCAGCAGTACTTCGATCACTACCTCAAGGATGCGCCGCCGCCGGTCTGGCTGGAGCAGGGCGTGCCGGCGCTCGAAAAGGGAAAGAACCTCGGTCTGGACCTGGTGACCGACGGCAGTGTCACGGCGGCGCCATCATCGAGCTCGTCCCGAGGCGGGAACCGCTGATGTCCGGAAGCCTCGGCTGATCGACGGCGGATCGGCATTACGCGGAAACGGCCGGGCGATCTGCCCGGCCGTTTCTGCATTCAGGCGGTGACTGTAGCGCCGTCCGCGGTAAAGAGCAGCACGCGCTCCGCCACCGCTTCGCCTGTCAGTCGCTGCCACGCTTCCGCATACAGACGTACCTGCTCCCGGTAGCGGGCCATCAGCACAGCCGGTATGGACGAGCCCGCGGCGTCAGACTTGTAGTCGACGATCGTCCATCCTCCCGAATCGCGGAACACGAGGTCGATGCGGCCGTCGATAATTTCCACTGGTGCAGCCGACGTCGCCCCGATCGAGGACATGTCCTCTGCAGTCAGCCTGAGAGCAAACGGCACCTCGACCTGTCTTATTTCCGCGCGCTGCGCACGCCGCCACACATCCGACTGCAGTACGCTTTCCACGATCCCCATCAGCTCGCCGAGCTCCGCGGGCTCGCCGTCCGCCGCAACCGGTCTTTCCGCTGCAATGAGAAGACCGCGCGCCGTGCTGCGCAGTACGTCGATTGCAGCGCCATTGGCCGCGGCCTCCAGCGTGTCGTGCACCACGCTTCCCCACTCCGTGCCGCGCAGGCGGGTGGATGGCGGCAGCGCCGTCGCATCCATTTCCACTGAAGCCTCGAGCTCATGCTTGCGCGCCGTCACCGGCGCTGCACGGTATGTCGCCGTGCGCGCTGTGGCCCGCGCGGCGTCCGCCGCTGCTACCGCCGTCATGATATCCGAGCCCGCGAGATGAAGCACCTCACGCGCCGGCGGATCCGTATCCGGCAGCTCGAGCCGCCGGGCGTATGCCTGCAGCCAGCCATGGAATGAATTCCACATGGATTCACTCCGGGGCTTTTCCAGGACACCGATAACGAGCTCTTCCGCCGCGCGCGTCGCCGCAACATACAGCAGGCGGTCGCGCTCGGCGGCGGCAAACGCGCTCTCGGCGGCCGCATGCGCGTCCCATTCGGGCGGCCGTGCAATTACTACGTCTTTATCGCCATCTTTCTTCGAGATGAGCATGTACCCGCGTGCAGTCCGCTCGCCATCGCGAACGACGCGCCTCGTGGGCGGCCAGACGCGGGTGCCGAAGGGCTGTACGAGAATTACAACCGGTGCCTCGAGTCCCTTGGCCTTGTGCAGGTTCATAACCCGCACCACGTCGGTACGGCCGGGCTCCAACGGTGCCTCGCTCTCGTCGCCCTCGAGCGCCGCGTCCAGCGCCGCGATCGCACCGCTGATCGATGCGTCACCCGCGACGGCGGCCGCGCGGACGGCATCCAGGGCGAACAGCAGTGCGCCCGCGCGCGTGTGGACGAGCTCACCCGAGGCGGCGAACGCCAGCAGGCCGGTACGCTCCACGATACGCGTTACGGCGACGTCAGCGGGCAGGTCGCGCGTCCAGAACCAGAATTCGCGCAGTGTGTGCAGTGCCGGCGCAACGTCGGATTCCGGACCGCTCCATTCGCGCGTGAACGAAAACGGATTACCGATGCCCGCCGCTTTACAGACCTCGACGTGTGTAGTCAGGCGCTCGTAGTCGATGCCGTACAGCAGGCCCGTGAGCACCGCGACCGTGAGGCGTGCGTCGCCTGGATCAGCCAGTGCACGCAGCAGCAGGCGAAGCTCGCGCAGCTCCGTCTGCTCTACGATCCTGCCACCAGTGACCTGCGCCGGAACGCCGCGCGCCTCCAGCGCGGACGCATATCCCGCCAGCCAGCGCGTGTTCGGCGTGATGATCAGGAAGTCGCCCGGCGTCCGATCGCCGGACGCGACTCGTTCTGCGATCCACGCCGCAACCTGCCGTGCGTCCTCGCGCGCGAGTGTCGGCACGCGGTCATGCGGCGTCCCGGACTCGTACCAGTAGACGCCCTGCGACGGTGACGGCGTGGCATCCGGCTGGACGCGCATCGGCGCGTACGGTGCCTGTGTCTCCGTCGCTTCCGCAGGGAACCTGTCTGCGAAGTTCTGATTGACGAACTGCTCGATCGGCTGGCGAGACCGGAAGTTGGCGGTGAGCTCGACTACGGCGCCTTCATGTCCCCAGCCCTCGAAGCGGGCGCGCACCTGAGAGTAGAGGCCCATATCCGCACGCCGGAAACGGTAGATGCTCTGCTTCGGATCGCCTACCACGAACAGCGCGCCCGGCCGCGGCTGCACGTGCCACCAGCCCGCGTCAGTATCTTTCGGCGGTGATGACAGCAGAAACAGCACTTCCGCCTGCACCGGATCCGTATCCTGAAACTCGTCGACGAGCAGGTACCGGTAGCGCTCCCCGAGTTCCCGCCTGGCCGTGGTACTGTCCTGCAACAGTGCCGCGGCCCGCATCAGCAGGTCCTGGAAGTTGAGCGTCCCCGCGCGCAGCCTCGCCGACGCATACGCCCGCTCCGCGCTGCGCGCGAAGGACATCGCGATCGGGTAGCGGTACTCCTGCCAGTCGTGCAGCAGTACGGTTGCGGCGCCATTTTGTGTGAACAGTGCCTTGAATGAATCGCGAATGCGCCTGACCGCCTCAGCGTCCGTCCACGCATCAGCCCGCATTGCGAAGCTGTCCGCACCCAGGCCACTGATGGTTTCGACGAACGCCGCGTCATCCGGCCAGCCGGCGATGAACCGATGGAATCGCAGCCGGCGCAGTACGCGCTGCACCGGATCCCACCCCTTTGACGGAGCCTGTTCCGGCATATGCGGAGCGAGCTGATCCATGAGCGCTTCGACGCTCTGCCGGAGCGCGTCCAGGCGCGGCCGTTGACGCGGCTCCGTGGGAAAGTCCACATCGGGCTCACTCGCCAGCTCTACAAACAGATTGTAGAGGTCGCCCGGCTCCATGCCTGCCGCGCGCACTTCCAGGAGAGACTCGTCACCCGCGGCAGACAGCGAGTCGATGTGCGCATTCCAGAAGGCACGCCGCTGCCGGATCTCCTCGCCCGCAAGCGTCTCTCGAAACTCCGGATCCAGCCCGGCCTCGAGGGGCCGTTCGCGCAGGAGGCGGGCGCAGAATGCGTGAATCGTCCCGAGGAACGCACGGTCGATGTCGCGCAGTGCGCGATCTATGCGCTGCTCCTCATCGCGTTCATCCGCGGAGCGTGCCGCGCGCAGCGCTGATTCCAGCGCGGTCTGGAACCTCTCGCGCAGCTCGGATGCGGCCTTGCGCGTGAATGTGACTGCCGCGATCTGCTGAACCTGCGCGCGGCCGGTGCGTATGAGTGCCACCATTCTGCCGACCATCGCCGTCGTCTTGCCCGCACCCGCGCCCGCTTCGACCAGCAGGCTGGTGTCGAGATCTTCGCGTATCCGGCGTCGCGCGGCCTCATCAGGCAGCTCCGCAGCGCCGCCCGCCGGCGCCCACACGAGTGGCGCAGGCTGCGGGGTTACGGTGAGGCCGAACAGGTCGAGCTGCTGCATCACCGGCCTCTCAGGTCGCGCTGCGTCCTGAGCGCCGGATCCCGCGTCTCGCGCGACCAGTCTGCACGCTGCGACGTGATGTCGCCGTACTCGTTGATCTGAACGCGACAGACGATGGCGTAGTCGCAGAAACGGCAGTCCTCCCGATCGTTGGTCGGATGGAACGTGCCGGCCGCCGCGAGGCCGAGCAGACTGTCTATGACCTTCAGTCCGGACCTCAGAACTGGCCGGCCAACGGTCGCTCGGTGGTTCTCACTTCTGCGGGACGGGAACTGATACTGGGCCGATGAGACCTCCGCGCCATACAGTGCCTCCGCTGCGGCAGCGTAGAGAACATGCTGCAGTCTGCGGCCGCCGTCGAAGTCGCGGTGTGATGGACTGAACCGGAATGCGCTGCCCGTCTTGTAGTCGATCACCGTGAGCGTGCCATCCTCATTGCGATCGATGCGGTCGATCGCGCCACGCAGGCTGATCGGACCTCCATCCAGTGTGACGGCGACTGTATCCTTGCCGCCCTGTCCGAATGCCCTCTCCGTTTCGATCCACCGACCGCCGTCCTCGCGCAGCATCGCCGCGAACGCGCGCATATCCGTTCGCATAGAATTCAGTTCCGCATCGAATACAGCCGGCGCGGGTGCCGGTGTCACGGCGCGAAGTGCAGCCGCCAGCTCATCGAGTATGTCGACCGCCCGCTGCTCGAGCGCCGGCGATGCGAGCGTCACAGGATCGTCAGTGAGCTCGTGCGCCACGCGCTGGAAGGCCTGATGCAGCAGTGCTCCCCGTTCGGGGGGTGTCAGCCATCCTTCCCCCGCCGCGTCCGCTTCTACAGGAACCCGCACGCCGAGGATGTTGCGGAGCATGTAGCGATGCGGACATGCGCCGAGAGCTTCGAGCTGCGTAGCCGACACGACCATGTCGGGATTATGCCGCGGATCCAGCCGCCGCCGCGGCGCAATCGCTCCGTGGAACGGTGTGAGCACGGGGCCGCGCAGGGCGTGCGCCGCTTTCATCCCGGCTGCGAGTCCGGGAAACGCAGCCAGTACAGCAACCCGACCGTTGCGCGGCCGGCTCCCTGCCGCAAGCGTGTTCAGCCAGACATCATCCGTGTCCAGCAGCGCCGTACGCGCCAGCGGTGAGGCGGAAGGCGCCAGCGCGCGGTGCATGGCGTCGTAATCGGCCGCGGGATCGCCCGTCCGCAGGCGGAACGCCTGGAGCATTTCTGCCGCGGGCGGAATCGCTCTTCCTTCCACGGCGTCCCAGGTGCTGTAGCTGAGCGTTACGTCGCCGCGCAGCCGCGCCAGCAGCAGCGCGAGACGGTAGCGCTTTTCCTCGACGATATCTGCGCCGCTCGGCAGTGCGCTCCCGGCGGTATCCTCTGATAAACGGCGGCGGTCGTCATCGACGAGCAGCGCGTCCTGCACGCCGCTGCCGGGAAAACGCAGGGCGTCGAGTCCGACAACGAACGTGGCGGCGCGGCCGGTATAGCCGCCGTGGTCGAGATCGCTCAGGTAGAGATGCCCGCCGGTCGATGACCACGGTGTAGATCCGGCCGATTCCGGAGCGGGGACGTGTGTATCCACACTCTCCTGAACGAACGCAATCGCCGCATCGAGCGTGGTGGACCGTCGTGACGTCGCTGCTATGCGCTCCAGCGTCTGCTGCAGACGCGCGCGCGCGGTGCGGTCTACACTGGTTGGACAGGAGACAAGCGTGAGCAGCGCAATCACGCCGCGAGCGAGCGAGCCGATCTCCGTCGACTCCGTCCCGGACGCCGAGTGCGGTGTCGTGGACAGGAGCGCTTCGACAAGATCCCGCAGCGCTTCTGTCTCGCGCACGTCACGCTGGTGGTCCGCGGCTGTTTCAGCCGCCGAGCGATCGTCGGCCGGCGCGGTCGTCTCCGCAATCCGCGCGAGCGCGCGCTCGATTGCAGGAGCGTAGTTCTCGCGCCCGCGCCGGATCCGCATCCGGCGCAGTCTGCGGGCGAGCGCCATGCCGGAGATCGTGTCTTCTGCCTTCGGCGGCGCGATGTCGCCGCGCTCCAGCATCTCGCGCAGTGTATCCGACCGGTATCCCTGCTGCACCCATTCCAGGTACTTTGCGACGGCGCGTCCGGGCCGGGTACGCGCGACCGGCAACCCTGCCGCATACGTGACGGGTATGTCGTTGCGTTGCGCGATGACATCGAGCGCGACCCCGTACGCCGTCGCATCGGTCGTCACGATCTCGACCTCGTCCCAGTGCAGTCCGCGCGCGACCACCCGCCTCAGTACTTCCCGCAGCTCGACCTGCACCGAGCTCGCAGCAAACAGGTCAGGCGTGGAATGCCCTGTATGCGACGAGGGAACCGCGTGCAGCGAGGAGAGCGCGCCGCCGCCGGGCTGGTCTCCGGGAAGCAGTGAAGCCGGCCGCTCCAGGCCATGGACCGGCTCGGTCCGCAGCACACGTGCGCCCTGTTCCGTCATGACCGACAGCAGCTGCCCTGGCAGGCCGCGCGTGCTCTGACCCGGCAGCAGAAACACCTGCGCACCGCCGAGGTCAGCCTCGTGGACCGCCAGAGATGCGACAGCAAAGCGATACACACCGGCCGTGTCCGTCAGGCGCCCACGGTCGAGCTGTCGCTCATACGTCGTGAGGATGCGACTCAGCTGTGCCCGTTTCTCATCGTCCTGAAACCGGGTACGTGCCAGCGCAGCACCGTCGATCCCGGCCAGCCGCAGCGAGCGGACCGCGCGCGCGATCGATTTGCGCAGTCCCCCGCCTTCCGCAAGTACCGCAAGCCGGCCGTCGCCAGTCAGCACTTCGTCAATGGCTTCGTCGAGCAGGGCCGCGTGGTCGTGTGCGTCAATCACCCGCAGACCTTCGGCCGCGATGCGCGGACCGGCGATCCGCTGCGCGAGCTGCCACGGCGTCGCAGTCTCGAAACCGATCCAGGAGCCGGCATGCATTGTCAGCGAGCGCAGTACCTCGCGGCCCACCCCCAGGCGCGGCGCGACCAGCAGCTTGCGCGCGTACGGGTGCTCCCTCGCGATCTGCGCCAGATCGACAATCAGGGCCGGGCTGTGCTGTGATTCCATGTGGCTGTAATCTAACGCATGCCTGAGTCACTGGTTCTGATCACCCGCCGGATTCCGCCGGCGGGACTCGCACTCCTCGATGATGCCGGGGCGCGCACGCGCGTGCTCGAGCCGGACCCCGATCGCATTGTGGACCGCGCCGCTCTGATCGGTGCCGTGCAGCACGCCGCCGTCCTCCTCACGCAGCTCACCGAGCGGATCGACCGCGAGGTGATGGAGGCCTCGGCCGGCCTGCGCGGGATCGCCACGATGGCGGTCGGCTATAACAACATCGACATGGATGCTGCGAACGCCATGGGTATTCCGGTCAGCAATACTCCGGGCGTGCTGACGGAGACCACGGCCGACCTCACCTTTGCTCTCCTGCTGGGCATCGCCAGGCGCATCCGCGAGGCGGACGCATACATGCGCGCCGGGAAGTATCGCATCTGGGGACCCGAGCTGCTGCTCGGCACGGACGTCGGCACCGGCCCTGACGGCAGCCGGAAAACCCTCGGGATCATCGGCTACGGCCGGATCGGCCGCGCAGTCGCCAGACGTGCCCGCGGTTTCGACATGGATATTATCGCATACCGCAGTGGCCGCACCGGATCTGCAGATGACGGCACGCCCTACGTCAGCCTGGACGATCTGTTGACGAGGTCGGACTTCGTCAGCATCCATGCACCGCTCAACCATGATACACGTCACTTGATCGGTGCGCGTGAGTTGAAGCTGATGAGGGACTCCGCGTTCCTGATCAATGTCGGCCGTGGCGAGATTGTCGACGAGCGAGCGCTCGTCGCGGCACTCCGCAGCGCGACGATTGCGGGTGCAGCGCTCGATGTCTACGAGTACGAGCCCGCGATGGCGGACGGACTCGCCGATTGCCACAACGTCCTTCTGGCGCCGCATATCGGCAGCGCATCGGTGGCCACGCGTGACCGCATGGCGGCGATCGCCGCGCGCAACGCACTGGCGCATCTGCGCGGCGAGCGCGCGCCCGAGGTCGTCAACCCGGCGGTCTATGACTCCGCTGCGTACCGCGCTCGCCTGGAGTCCATGTCATGACAGCCAAGCAGTCGCGGCTGGCGACACGCTCCGAGGATGCGCTGCGCGCGGACGCGCGCGCCATTTTCGAGGCGGCCCTCGCCGCGGTCGATCCCGCACCGCTCGTCTCTGCCGCACTCCTGCGGACGCCGCTCGATGCGGCGCGGCGGATCCACATAATCGCCGCTGGCAAGGCGGCCGTACCGATGGCGCGCGCGGCACTGGGCGCGATCGGGGACCGCATCGGCCATACACTCGTCGTTGCTCCCTATGCGGCGGTCTCTGTCGAGTCGCTTGTGTCCTCCGGCCACGTCACGATGATCGGAGCGGGACATCCCTTGCCCGATGTCGGAAGTATCGCTGCCGCCCAGGCCGCGTTCCGGATGATGCGTGATGCGCAAACCGATGAGGCGGTGCTGGTGCTACTGTCGGGCGGCGGGTCGGCGCTGCTCGCAATGCCCGCGGACGGCATTTCGCTCAACGATTACCGTACGACCACATCACTCCTGCTCGCGTGCGGCGCATCCATTCAGGAAGTCAACTGCGTCCGCGCGCACATCGACCTCGTGAAGGGTGGTGGACTCGCCCGCGCGTGCCGGAACGCTGCCATGTTCGGACTGCTGATCTCGGATGTTGTCGGTGACGACCCCCGCATCATTGCATCCGGCCCGCTGAGCGGTGTCGACGGGTCGTTCGCCAACGCGCTCGATATTGCTGCGCGGTATCACATCGCCGACGCTCTCCCATCCGCGGTCAGGCGTCACCTCACCGACGGCGCCGCCGGCAATGCTGCCGGACCGCTGCCGTCCTCGGCGGACGAGCTTGCGCGCGTTCGCCTGGACATCATCGGGAACAACGCGACCGCGCTCGACGCCGCCGCGGCGCGCGCCGCCTCACTCGGCTACCGTGTTACCCGCCGCGCTGATCCCGTGGTCGGCGAGGCCGCTGATGCGGGCCGGGAGCTCGGGGAGTGGCTCACGCGGAAGAGCGCCGCGCGTACGCCCGCATGCCTCATCGCAGGCGGGGAAACCACGGTTACACTCCGCGGCCTGGACGCGGGTGGTACGGGAGGAAGGAGCCAGGAGGTGGCTGTTGCGGCCGCGGCGATCATGGCTGGCCATGATGGGGTTGTCCTGATTGCCGCCGGGACGGATGGGATCGATGGTCCGACCGATGCCGCGGGCGGCGTCGTGGACGGCGGCAGTGCCGATCGTATGCGCAGCCGGAATATCGAGCCCGACGAGATACTCGGCCGCCACGACGCATACGCCGCGCTCCAGGCTGCCGGGGATCTGGTGATTACGGGGCCGACCGGTACGAACGTCATGGATGTATTCGTCGCGCTGCGCCGAAACTCCGTCCGCGACAGGACGTAGGGAGGCTCCAACCGACCCGCAGTCGCTTCTGGAGCTCCCATGTTTCGAAACGTCGCGATCGCAGCGATTCTCGCTGCCGCACCCGTTGCACTCAGCGCCCAGTCCACCGACTCCTACGACGATCCCGGCGCTGCCACGCTCCTCCAGCGGGCGCGCACCTTCCGCGACACGACGGACAATTCGATTCTCAGTTATACGGCCACAGTGCGGTCCCGCATGGGCGCCAGGCTCCGCATGCCGCTCAAGGACCGCACGCTATATCGCGCGGAGTCCGCTGTCCGGGTCCGCTGGAGCCGCGATGCCAAGTCGGTGAAGCAGGTGCTCGCTCACCGCGAGCAGACGCCGGCGGGTATCGAGCCCGCATCTTCTGCGGTAAGCCTGGGCAGCGACGAGATGTTCGATCCGGCCGCCGACCGCATCACGCTCGGCCTGGGGCGGAACGAAGGCGACTCGGAGGAGGTGTGGATCGAGCATCCGGTCGCGAACGGCGCTGAGGCGCACTACCGCTACGCCAGCGGTGACACGATGACGATCCGGCTGCAGGATGGCCGGGTCATCCGCTCCATCGAGCTCCGCGTCATCCCGCGAGTGCCGAGCGGTCACGTTGTTGCCGGTTCGCTCTGGATCGATCCATCGAACGGTGCGGTGGTCCAGGCCGTCTACCGGCTCGCGCGGCCACTGGACATCGGGACCGAAGTCATTGACGAAGACGACGCCGGTGCGCTCGACAAGGTGCCCGGAATGTTCAAGCCGATGGAGTTCGATCTGAACCTCGTCGCCATCGAGTACTCTCTCCACGAGATGCGCTACTGGCTGCCGAACTCGACACGCATCGAGGGCTATCTGCGCGCTGGCGTAGTTCGCGTACCGGCGGTTTATGAGATCAGCTACGACATCGAGCAGCTCGTGTTCGCAGAGCCTGCCACCGTCGCTGCCGAGGCCGCGGCGGCCGACTCCGTGGCGCGTGAGTGGTCCGCCGGCCATTACATCGCTGCGTCCGCCAGCACCGATTCCGTCATAACCCAGGTCGTCCTGCTGCCGGACGACACGGCTTCGCTCAGGACATCCGCCGAGCTGCCTGAGCCGGCATGGGAGTACTCGCCGACGTTCGCGACAGATGCGGAGCTCGAGGATCTCTACAAGCGCGTTGAGCGCATTCCTGGCGTTGTTCGGACACGGCCAGGCGTCGACTTCGAATGGGGCTATGGCGGTACGGGACTTCTTCGCTACAATCGCGTCGAGGCACTGTCACTCGGTGCGCGCGTCACGGCCGGCCTGCCGCAGGTTGCGCTGAGCGCCACGGCGAGGCTCGGCGTGGCCGACCTGGTGCCGAACATCGCGATATCCGCGTTGCGCAGCACGCCACGCCGCAATCTCGAGCTCGATGTCCGCTATGCTCTCGCCGCTGTGGATGATCAGAGCGACGCGTTCGGTATGGGCAACTCGGCATCGGCACTGCTGCTGGGACGGGATGCCGGCGAGTATTATCGCACCGCGCGCGCAGCCCTGTCGCTGAGGCCGCCCGAACACCGTCAGGCATCCTACGACCTCACGTTCTTCGCGCAGCATGACGATGCGGTCGAGCGGGAGACCAATGCGACGGTTCGTCGCCTGTGGAATGGTGACTTCCGGTTCCGTCCGAATATCGATGCGGCGGAGACGGAGCTCTACGGTGCGGCGCTGCGTTACAGGCCGTGGTGGGGCGCCGACGCGTTCAGGTGGCAGGGTGGACTCGATCTGATGGTCGAGGGCGTGACAGGTGGGTACCGCTTCGCAAGGACGACGTTGACCGCGCGCACCGCGGTTCCGCTCGGAGACCGCCACCGCATCGCGCTCGAGGTGGGCGGCGGGACCGCAGAGGGCGATGTGCCGCCGCAACGCATGTTCTATCTCGGCGGCGCGCCCACGCTGCGCGGTTACGATCCGTCTACGTTCCGCGGCACATCGTTCGCCCGCGCGCGCGCCGAGGCTGCGCGCACATTCGGGTGGGGCGCGACCACGCTGTTCTCCGATGCCGCATGGGCCGGTGAACGCGACGACTATGATCCCGACTCGATCCTCTATTCGGTCGGTGCGGGTTTCTCCGTTCTCGACGGCCTGCTCCGTTTCGACCTGGCGCACGCGCTCAGGGAAGTGCCGGGCCAGTCGAGGTGGCGGATCGAGCTGTATCTGGACGCACTGCTGTAGTATCGGCGACGTCGGCCACGCCCGTCACGTCCGTACGGATGATGGAATCGAGGTCGGGATACTTTGCCGACAGGTACTGGTTGCCCGATGTATAGACGCAGCGCCACAGCGGCCCGTCCCCGCGCGGTTTCAGCTCGCCGTAGCGGCCGTTCAGGGACGACACCGCGTCCCAGCCGGAGATGACGCGCCCGATCGGCGCGAAGTTCTTTTCGTCCAGCTGCGGATTGTCCCTCAGGTTGATGAAAAGCTGCGTCGAACGGCTGTCCGGCTCGCCCTGCGCGAATGTCACCATGCCGCGGGTGTTGCTCACCCGGATCGGGTCCGCCGGTATCGACTTATCCCGCCACGCCGCCTCCACGTCAGGAATCCCGCTCGCGCCGAACTGCGCCGCAAATCCCGGCAGCACGCGATAGAACCGCGCGCCGTCGAAGAACCCCGTGCGTACCAGGTTGTAGAATCGCCACGCGCCCAGCGGCGACCACTCACGCACGACCTGGATCACGATCTCACCGCGGCTCGTCTGCATCGCGACCAGGAACGTGTCCGGCGGCGTCTGGCGGAAGATGCTGCTGTCGGGACGCAGCAGGTGAGCGCGCTCTGCCGGCAGCTCGGTCGGCGGGCCGCACCGTTCTCCGATACATCCTGCCGTTGCGAAGGCAGCGACTGTCAGGATCCCGAAGGCAGACCGCACGTTACAGCAGCAGCAATGCGATTACGGTCTGCACGTACATCGCCAGACCGAAAACCACCACGTAGATCGAACCCACTACGAGATATTTGACGAACGTCAGCATCCAGCCCTGCGCATAGACGCGGCGCAGCGCAATCAGCGGGTAGACCATGAGCCACGCGAACAGCACCTTCGACAGGACGCCGCCTGCGCCCGCGTCCGGCAGAAGCGCCAGCGCGGTGAATATCATGAATGCGAACGCGTGTGTATGCAGTGAGTAGATGAAGTGCTCGGCGTAATACCGTCGCCAGTAGAACAGCTTCATGATCAGCGCGAACACCGGCAGAAGGACAAACATCATAGTCGGTGTTCGTCGGAGCATGTATTCCTTCAGCCGCTCCCTGAACTCATCGGGATTCTTCGAGAGCACTGCGGCCTTGGCCTTGAGTTTCGCATCGAGTGCGTCGAACGGCGTGTTGATCAGGGGCCCCGGGTTCTCCTGTGACCTGACCGTATCTCGGGAATCTCCTCGATCGCCGTCTCTACCTCCGACACTGTCGGCAACGGGTTCTCCTGACGCCGTGCTGTCCGTCGTGATGTTGAAATTGAAATTCCCTTCGCCGCCGCCGAACGGACCCCTCCCCGATGCCTGCAGTGACAGCAGCAGGAAAAACACGATGCTGGTGACGAGGTAGACGCGGAACGGCGGGATGTAGGACGCGATCCGGCCGCGGGCGTACTCTGTAGTCAGGAAGCCCGGGCGGAAGGCCAGGGCTTTGAACGTGCGCGGCAGCTCGGAGGTGAGGGAAAACTGGTCCTGCAGCGCGTCGGCAAGGAGCCGCCGCACGGATACGCGGTGTTCGGCCTTCCGCTGGCCGCACATCCTGCAGTAGTTGCCGGGAACGGGGTCGCCGCAATTGAGGCAGGGCTGCTCCGAGAGCGGAGGTGCCGTGCCTGGCGGCGTGGCCGGGGCGGACGTTTCGCCGTCCGGCCCGGGTACTTCCGTCACCTGTTACGGCTGCGACGCCGCAAACTGCGCGAAGCCCACCACATTGCCCGCCGGCTCGCGGACGAAAATCTCCGTCGAGCCGTAGAACGTCGTCCTGCGGGGGACCAGAACTTCCGCGTCCGCGAGCGCGCTTTCAATCGCATCGATGTCATCCACCTCAATGAACAGGATCGTTCCGGCCAGGGGATGGCCTGCCAGTGCACCGGCATCCGCCTCCACACTCGCCCGGGTCTGGTACATCACCTCATACCCGTCCTTCTCGACGATCACAAAACCGAGGTGATCCCCATGCGGCACTTCCGCGGTCACCTGGAAACCGAGGCGGCCGGTCCAGAAGGACAGTACGGGCTCGATCGCTTCGACCTGCATGATCGGCGTGATTTTCTTCAGCTGGAAAGTCATTCCCTCACCTCGCGCGTGCGTCTGCGGGCGAGCTGTTTCTTCTGGCGTGGCACCACCTGCAGATGGTCCTGCACTTCCTCGATACCCTTGACCTGTCTCGCAAGCGCCAGTGCCACGCGCCGCTCCTGCTCCGACCGAACATCCCCGAACAGAGCGACTACGCCCGCGTCCAGCTCATCCACGTCGATGTCCCGGCGGCCGATTACCGGATCACCCCAGAGCGTGTCCAGGACGCGGTCCTCGAGCCGGGTCCGCTCGCGACCCTGGAACGCTTCCTTCACGAGATGGCGGCCGCGCCGCGATACGAACAGACCTGTCGCAATCGCACCAAAGCCGATTGCGCTCGCGATCCCTATCTTCAGGGCGAGTGATCCGATCTTTTTGTCGCCTTCCGCCATGCCTGCTCCGATTGGGTGATGTCGTGAAAGTTATGACGCCAGTGCGCGGGACGGAAGCACGTTGAATCTGAACGCACCTCTCCCCATCGATCACGTGCTCGGCGACGTGACGGCTGCGCTTGCCGTGTCGGGCGCGGCCGTCCTGCGCGCGCCGCCCGGTGCGGGCAAGACGACGCGCGTACCGCTCGCACTGGTGAGTGCGGACTGGCTCGCCGGCCAGCGGATCGTCATGCTCGAACCCCGCCGCCTCGCCGCGCGCGCTGCCGCATCCCGCATGGCGGCGCAGCTTGGTGAAGCAGTCGGTGCGACTGTCGGATATCGCATGCGCCTCGATACCCGCGTCTCGCGCCATACCCGGATCGAGGTCGTCACGGAGGGCGTGCTCACGCGGATGCTGCAGCACGACCCATCGCTGGACGGCGTCGGCCTCGTCATCTTCGACGAGTTTCACGAACGCAGCATCCACGCCGACCTCGGGCTTGCACTGACACTTCAGGCAAAGGGGTTGTTCCGACCGGACCTGCGCGTGCTCGTGATGTCGGCGACGATCGACGGGGACCCGGTCGCAGAGCTTCTGAGTGGTGCGCCGCTGATCGTCAGTGAAGGTCGGGTCTGGCCGGTCGAGACGCACTGGCTGAGCACCCGCGCCGAGGGACGGATCGAGCCCCGCGTCGTGCGTACCGTTCACACCGCACTGGAACGCGAGACCGGAGACATCCTGGTGTTCCTGCCGGGCGCTGCGGAGATCCGTCGGGTCGAGACCGGATTGCGCTCGCTCAATCTCGACAATGTCGATGTTTACCCGCTCTTCGCACAGCTGCCGCAGGACCTGCAGGACCGGGCGCTCGCGCCCTCACCGGCCGGTCGGCGCAAGGTCGTACTGGCGACGAGCATCGCGGAAACCAGCCTCACGATAGAGGGCGTCCGAGTCGTGGTCGACTGCGGTCTCATGCGCGTCCCGCGCTTTTCGCCGCGCACCGGCATGAGCCGGCTCGAGACAATGCGCGTAACGTGCGCCGCCGCGGACCAGCGTCGCGGTCGCGCGGGCCGCACTTCGCCTGGCACCTGCTACCGACTGTGGACGAAAGCGGAGGACGCGGGGCTCGTACCCCAGCGCGCGCCGGAAATCACGGAAGCGGACCTGACACCGCTCGCACTCGAGCTCTCTGTCTGGGGTGTCACGGACCCCGCGACGCTCGCATGGCTGGACTCTCCGCCGCGCGGCGCCTGGGCGCACGCGACGGGGCTGCTGCGCGCACTGCACGCGATCGACTCGAATGGCTCGGTGACCGCTCACGGGCGCGCCCTGTCGGACATTGCGCTGCACCCGCGCCTGGCACACATGCTCGCACACGCTGGCGCCCACAGTGCAGCGCGGACGGCCGCCGCCCTCGCAGCAATTCTTGCCGGACGAGACCCGTTCAGCGGGGACGCTGCACGGAACCCCGACCTCCGGCTTCGTGTGCACGCACTTCGTGCCGGACGCGATTACCGCGCGGACCCCGCCTCGATCGCAACTTTGCGGAGAGAAGCGGCGCAATGGGAGCGGGCGGCGCATTCTCTGACAGTCGCGGATCCTGCCGGCGGGCCGGAGGCACACGCGGATGACGCGGATGCCACCGGTCCGCTCCTCGCGCTCGCATATCCGGATCGGATCGGACGTCGGCGGGGTCGCACGGGCCGCTACCTGCTGAGCAACGGCAGGGGCGCATTTCTGGACGATGCCTCAGCGTTTGGGGATGCGGAGTTCCTCGCCATAGCGACGCTCGATGATATCGGCCGCGAAGCGCGTATTCAGCTTGCCGCGCCGATCGACCGCGCGGACATCGAGCGGCTGTTCGCGGAAGATATCCGCACGGAAGTCACCGCGGACTGGGACGAGACGTCCGCGTCGGTGCGCGTCAGCCGGGCCAGATCGCTCGGCGCGATTGTGCTCGACAGTGCGCGCATCAATGACGCGCCCGGCGTTCCCCGCGTCACCATCCTGCTCGATGCTGTAGTGCGGCAGGGGCTCGCAGTTTTGCCCTGGTCCCGCACTGCGATCGCGCTTCGTGAGCGCGTGGCGTTCGCGCGGATGCAGCAGCCCGATGCCTGGCCCGACCTCTCGGATCACGCGCTGCTCGGCAGCATTCACGACTGGCTTGCACCCTTCGTTCCGGACGCAGGGCGGCTCGCCGATATTGGTGCCGCGCAGCTGACCGCTGCCATCGAGACATTGCTCGGATGGGAGCGGCTTCGTGCTCTCGACGCGTTTGCCCCCACCGACATCGCGGTACCGTCCGGGTCGCGCATCACCATCGATTACACCGACCCTGCCACGCCCGTCCTCGCTGTCAGGATCCAGGAGCTGTTCGGCCTGCGGGAGACGCCGTCCATCGCGGGCGGTGCCATACCGCTCACACTGCACCTGCTGTCGCCGGCAAACAGGCCCGTACAGGTGACGCGGGACCTGCCCGGCTTCTGGGAGCGGTCCTATTTCGACGTCCGCAAAGACCTGCGCGGCCGGTACCCCAGGCATTCCTGGCCGGACGACCCGTTGAATGCGACGCCGACTCGCCGCGCCAGGCCCCGGTGAAACCCGCACGCTTTCCGTACAGCCGGGGAGTCGCCTTATATTGTGGCGGCGTAGTGACCGGTCGTTCAGCCGCAGCAGATGATTACGGAGGATGGCAAGGATGAAGTGGAAGGCGTCCCTCTTCGCCGCCGTTGCGACACTCGTCGCATCCGCGGCCAGCGCACAATCCCCCGTATTCTTCGTGAAGATCGGGCCCACCTACGCCTGGCGCAGTGTAAACCGGCCCGAGCTGGAATCAGACGGGATGACCGCGTTCGGCGGCGGCGGTGGGGTCCGCATCGGCAACGGCAGAATTGCATTCCAGCCGGAGATCCTCGTTACGGGCAAGGGCACGTCGCGCGACAACGACGTCGGTGAGACCCGCCTGCGGATCGAGTACATCGAGGTGCCGATGCTCGCGCATCTGACCCTCGGCCGGCACGGCAAGTTCGCCCCATTCCTGGTGGCGGGTCCGGTGGTCGGTCTGGAAATGCGCTGCCGCGCCCAGTTCGTCGAGGGCAACAGTCGCGATGAGGTCGGGTGCGACCTGTCCACGGATGCCACGTTCGATCGCAACAAGGTCGACATTCTCGCCGCCGGTGGACTCGGCCTCGGCTATTCTGTCGGCGGTGGACGGCAGCTCGGTCTCGAAGCGCGTTATACACACGGCTTGCGCAACATCAGCGACAATGATGACGACCCGGGCTTCGAGATCAGGAACCGCTCGGTCTCGGTCTTCCTCTCCTACTCGTTCCCGCTCGATCCCGGCATGTAGCCTCAGCCGGCCGTGACGGCATCTCCGAGCGACGTCACGGCCGCTGCCAGGTTCCTCAGGTCGTCGTCTGCCGTCCGGTGGTTCGTGAGCGCGACACGCAGGGCGAACACGCCGTTCAGCTCGGTGCTCGACGGTATTGCCAGCCCGCTCTCCTGCAGACGCAGCAGGATCTCACGGTTGATCTCGTTGAGCCCCGCGTCATCGATGGCCCGGGCGGTGTAGCGGAAGCACACGATGTTGAGCGGAGCCGGGGCGACCAGCTCCAGGCGGTCGTCATGGTTGACGAGGTCCGCAAGCAGCGCGGCCTGCCGCACGTTCTGGTCGATCAGCCTGCCGAACTTCGCCGTGCCGTTCGACTGCAACGCAAGCCACACCTTGAGCGCGCGGAAGCTGCGAGTGAGCTGTGGACCGAGTCCGCCGTAGAAGTGCGCCCCCGTGGACACGCCCCGGCTGAACGACGCGAGATACGCGGCTGGCGGCGAGAACGGCGCCCGGTGATGATCCGGGTGACGGACGAGGACGCAGCCTGCTTCAATCGGCACATACAGCCATTTGTGGAGGTCGAACGCGATCGAGTCGGCGCGCTCCATCCCTTTCAGCAATGGCTTCAGTGACGGGGACAGCGCCAGCAGCGCGCCGAACGCGCCATCCACGTGCAGCCAGATCCGTTCCCGGGCGCACACGTCCGCGATGGCATCGATGTCGTCGATCGCACCCGTGTTCACGGTCGCGGCAGTTGCAACGATCGCCATCGGCGTGAAGCCGGCTGCGCGGTCGTCCGCGATCTGCTGCTCGAGCGCACCCACGTCCATGCGGTAGTCGGCATCCACCGGCACATGTCGCAGCGCGTTCCACCCAATCCCCAGCAACCCGGCCGCCTTGTCGATCGAGTTGTGCGCCTGTGCCGATGCATAGATCACGAAGCGCTTTGCGTCCTCCACCATCCCGCGTGTGCTCACACCGGGCGATGCGCCCTCACGCGCCGCCGTCAGGCCTACCAGGTTCGCTACACTCCCGCCGGTCACCAGCAGACCGGTTGCGTCCTGCGGCATGCCCACCAGCTGCTTCGCCCACTCGATGACCTGCGCCTCGACATACGGCGCCGCGTGCTCGCCGCCCCACACGTTCGGGTTCATCGACGATGCCCACATCTCCGCCAGCGCCATCATCGGACTGCCCGTGCCGTTTACCCAGCCCCAGCCGCGCGGATGCGCATTGCCGAAGGAGTACGGCCGGATCAGCTCACTGAACTGTTCGTATGCGACGTCATCTCCGCGACCCGCTGACGGGAACGGCTCGGCGAATGCCCGTTTGGCTTCCGCCGGAAGAGGCTGCCACGCCGGCCGGCTCCCCAGGCCGCGATGGTAGTCGATCATATCGTCAACCATCCGGTGCGCCAGCTCGCGCATTGCATCCCAGTCCGACGGATCCAGCGTCTCCCACGCCGGCTCGTCACGCTCCATTATCGCCTCCCGATTTTCGCCGTCAGTCCAGCAGCGGCTCGGCAATCTCCAGTGCGTTCATCCGCGCCAGACCGTCATGCGTGATGTAGCAGTTCAAACCGCAGGAAACGAGGCCTGCGGCCTTGAACACCTTCCGGTACAGCGCCGGCGTTCTGTGATGCCAGCCCTCGCGATCGCCCACCAGCTCGTCCACGGTCGTGAACGCCTCGAGGTATGCTACTCCGCCGAGCACCCGCGCGATCGTGGCGAGGCCGCGTTCCATATCGGGGCGCGGCACATACTCGAGCATGTCCGCGCACACGATGAGGTCGTATGACGACCTGAGCCTCATGTCTTCCAGGTCAGCCATGCCGCCCAGACGGATGTTGCGCGTGCGGCCATAGCGCTGCACCACATACTCGCTCGTGTCGACGCCCAGATAGTGCAGTGACGGCCGCATCCTGCGCAGCTCGGCCCGCCACGGCGCTTCGCCGCAGCCGACGTCCAGCACGCTGCGCACCTCGCGACCGAGCACATACTCTGCCCCGCCCAATGCCAGGCGCACCTTGCGGCGTACCACCTCCGGCCGCACCACGCGACCCCGCGCACGGTACCAGCGATCGAAGTACGCGCGATCGTATTTTTTCAGGGAAAAACCTCGCTAGATCTCGATCTGCGCACCCAGCTCGACTACCCGCCGGGGCGGCAGACGGAAGAACGTCATCGCACTTTCCGCGTTCCGGCTCATCATCACGAACAGGTGCTTCCAGAAGCCGCTGACAAACGGTGTGTTCGCGCGCACGATCAGCGTTTCACGGCCGAGGAAGTACGTCGTCCGTCCGAGATCGAGCGGTCGGCCGTCGAGTGTGCAGTGGCGCAGGGATGACGGCACGTCGACCGGGTCGGTGAAGCCATACTCCAGTACGACGCGGTGGAAACCCGAGCCCAGGTCGGATGCCGCCAGCCGCTCGCGCGGCGGCACATGCGGCCGCTCGCTCGTCTTCACGGTCAGCAGCACGACGTGCTCGTGCACGACTTTGTTATGCTTGAGATTGTGCAGCAGTGTAGGCGGTGTATCTGCCTGGTGGCGCGACATGAATACGGCGATGCCCGGCACGCGCGTCGCACGACTCTGCGCGATCATCGCGATTGCATCATTAACCGGCAGGATCCGCCGGTCGATGACCGCCGCAAGCAGCTCACGGCCCTTCTTCCACGCCATCATGCAGGAGAAGATTACGCCCGCTATCGCCAGCGGTACCCAGCCGCGCTGGTGCGGAATCTTGGTAAGGTTGGCAAGCCAGAACGGTACGTCCACGCACAGCAGTCCAAGGCCCACGGTGACTGCCACCGGCAGACTCCAGTTCCAGCGCACGCGCGCGCACGTGGCGATCAGCAGGGTCGTGAACACCATGTCCGTCGTAACGGCTACGCCGTATGCGCCCGCCAGCGCCTGCGTCGAACGGAACCCCAGGACGAGTGAGATGCACGCCACCATCAGCGTCCAGTTGACCACACTGATGTAGACCTGGCCGCGCTCTTCACCGGACGTGTGCGAGATGTGCATGCGCGGCAGATAGCCCATCTGGATCGCCTGCGATGTCAGCGAGAAAGCGCCCGAGATCACGGCCTGCGATGCGATCACCGTCGCCATGGTTGCCAGGCCGATGAGCGGATACAGCGCCCACCGCGGCGCCATGTAGAAGAACGGGTTGTCGATGACGTCCGGCCGCTGCAGCAGCAGCGCGCCCTGCCCGAAGTAGTTCAGCATCAACGCCGGCAGGACCAGCGCGAACCAGCCTATGCGGATCGGACGCCGGCCGAAGTGACCCATGTCCGCATACAG
>DASUXU010000080.1:0-7259 GCA_036377735.1 Longimicrobiales bacterium | reverse complement strand
TACGCAGCCGCGCGTTCGGTATCGTTCGGTCTCCCCGCGGAGCAGGCGCTGCGCGGACTGACACTGTCGGCGGCGGAGATCCTGGGCCTGCAGGACAAGCTCGGCAGCCTCGACGCCGGCAAGCGCGCGGACCTCATCATTACGGATGGCGATCCCATGCAGATCGTGACGCACGTCGAGCGCATGTGGATCGGCGGCGAGGAGATGCCGCTGTCGTCGCATCACACGCAGCTTTACTGGCAGTTCAAGAACCGCAGCAAGGCTGTCACCACCACCACGTCAGACGACTGAGCGTGTCCGCCGTCGCTGGGAACGAAGGCGATGGCCGGCTCGAGGCCATCTGGATCAAGCGTGCGAAGCGGGGTGTGATGGACCCCGCGACGCACGCGACCCTCGTCGCAGACCGCGGCATTGCCGGCAATGCGAACCAAGGCGGCCGCCGTCAGGTCACCATCATCGAGCGCGAGACGTGGGAGAAGCTGATGCGTCAGATGAACGCGGACGTGGATCCGGCGGCTCGGCGCGCGAACCTGATGGTCAGCGGCGTGCGCCTGGTCGGCACACGCGGCCGCATCCTGCGGGTCGGTGCGTGCCGCATCGAGATCATGGGCGAGACAAAGCCGTGCGAGCGCATGGACGAAGCACTCCCCGGCCTGCGTGACGCCATGCGCCCCGAGTGGGGCGGCGGCGCGTTCGGCATCGTGCTCGATGATGGCGAGATCCGGGTCGGTGACAGCGTGGTGCTGCTGTGATCGACGTATCAGACCTGTACGACGCATTCCACGCGATCGCACAGAGCATCTGGCGCGACTTCGGGTTTGCAGTGGATGACGAGTCCTGGGACGACATCATCGATGCACTCGAGATGGATCTCTTCCTCGCCAGCTGCGCACAACGGATCATGAATGCGACGTCGGAATCGCTCGATCCCGACGAGATCCCCGCACGCATCCGGCTGGTGCTCGATGACGGGAAGGTGCTGGCGGGCGCAGGTGGGCAATACCACTCCCACGCGTTCTATCCCGAAGAGTCCGGCATCGTACCAAACGCGATCATGACCGAGAACCTGATGTCACGCGCGCGCGCGGGCGTGAGGCTCGTCATCGGAGATCAGGGGTCGCAGACGCGCAGACGGGGCGCGCAGCTTCCGCTGGTTGAATAGTGTGGAACGTTCACGGGCGGGTGTAGCGCTGCGGTGATGCACCCACGTGGCTTTGCAGGTTCCTGCTCGGCTGCCGCGCGAATGGGGGCGAACTGCCCCCGACGACGCATTTTCTAATGCCTGTGTGATTCTCGCGCCGTATATGGCGGTCAACTGACCGCGCGTTCCTCATAGGCCGCCTGCCGGGGGCGTTTGACCGCCGTATGTGACGCCAACTTCACCCCAGCGAAAATCTCGAGGCCGTCGGGGGCATTTGACCCCCTCTCGATCAATGGCCCCCGCGACGATCGTTCGACAGGTTTACGAGCACCCGCGCGGGACTATCGTCGCATTGATACGAAGCCGGCTGGAAGATCACCAACCCCGACCAGTTCCTCACCCGATTCGCCGACCAGCAGTCCAAACACACGATCTTCAGATGCGGCCATCGGCGTGAACGCTCGTGGCAGCTCCACTGCTACACAGCGCTTCCTGATGAGACTGCACGCGTCCCACGCTCTCCACTCCGGGCGTAGGTCCGGTCGCGACCGGAGTACGAGTGGATGATACCGTCCGTCGACGTCCTGCAGAGTTCTCGCCCAGACCCATCCCAGGTCGTCCAGAAAAAGTTCATCAAAAAAAGGAAGATTCTCCGGCGTCCGCTGCTTTCCGACGTCCGCTACGATCGATTCGCGGATGTCAGGGTTGTTGATCTCAGCGAAGTCCTCATTCCTGATGGCCGTCGTCATGCGGCGGGGTTTGCGATCCCGGCAGACCCGACGGACGTCCGCGTTATGCGCGGTACGGATGTGAATGCAGTCGACCATGCCGTCGCCATAGGCAACATCCCCTCCGGCATTCATGCTGATCGACATGCCCCGCGGAAAAACATCTCTGTTCATCAGGCCCCTTCCTCCAACACTCATCATGCGGAGATCGGGCCATTCCTCCAGCAGGACCGGCGCGTCAGCATCCGATCCGTACCAGAACAGCGCTGCCCGGAGTGAAACTTCCTGCCGCGAATCGAACGCCGAGGTGTTGAGCAACCACAGACCCGAATCACTGAGCGCAATCACGTTCGTATATCGCCGCGGCAGCGGGTACATCGGCGGAGGCAGAATCTGGCTGGTACCCTGCAGCCTGTAGTTGCGGTCGTAGGCCGTTATGCGCAGAGACCTGGCGTCGTAAACAACGAGGGTGGAATCAGTCGCTTGGCGTAGACCGGCTACCACACGGTACTCACCAGGCCCGTCGCCATTGCCGCCGAGAGACTGCATCAGGCCACCGGAATCGTTGATGACAAAAATCCGTTCTCGATCAGATACGGCGATTCCACCGCGAACGACCGTAATCTGCAGCACGCGCTCGAGACTGTCGCTGCGCCAGAACTCCCTGACGTCTGCGCGGCCGGTGTTGGAAACTGCACTGATTACAACGGAATCCGTTGATGCCACTGACGGAGGCGCGGAATCACGATCGCCGCCAGTGCAGGCCACAGGGACAATAATTGCGCAGGCAGTCGCAAGTATGCGCGCGCGCGACAGGTACGAAGCCGAACTCATTTGTACGATGCCCTGCGGGCGGCATTGCCGTGATCGGCTGCGTCGCGGCAGTGGCGGTTCAACTGCGCTGCTGCCCTGACGGCCTTGGACCCGCGCAGCTCATCGGCGGGGCGCGTAGCCAGCAGGCGGTCGGGCATATTCGTGAAAATCCCATCCACACCGATCTCCGTCAGCCGCTGCATCTCCGCGGGATCGTCCACGGTGTAGGGGTGGACGTCCAGACAGTGCGCGTGTGCAGCCGCCATGAACGCGGCATCCACGTCGAAGGACTGCGGCCCGACGCCCACAGCATACGTGGCAATCCCCGCCATCGCCGCGCTCAAATCCCGATTCGCAGACCAGCCGCGGTGAAGCAGCTGGATCAGCGGCAGACCCGGATCGGCCGCGTGAATCTTCCGGAGGCTCGCCTCGCTGAATGACTGGATCAGCACCCGCCACTCGCGCCGTGCCGGTTCCAGCAGGTCGAAATCTGCGAGCAGCGCGAGCAGCGCCTCCTCCATCCCCGGCGCCTCTTCCGGCTTCTTGGTTTCGATGTAGAAGTTGGCGTCCGGATAGCGTTTAAGGACTTCTTCCAGCGTCGGGATGGGCTCGCCTGTGAACTCCGCAGACTTCCAGCTTCCGACCTCGAGTGAGCGGAGATCGGCCAGGGAGTGGTCGATGACGCGGCCGCGCACCGGCATGCCGTCACGGCGGGCGGTGCGATCGAGCGTCTCGTCATGGAGCACCACGAGCACGCCGTCGCTCGTCATCTGGAGATCCTGCTCGAGATAGTCGGCGCCCATGTCGCGGGCGCGGTCCCACGAGGCGAACGTGTGCTCGGGGGCATAGGCGGACGCGCCGCGGTGCGCGATCACGATCATGGCTCCACCCTGTTATGTTGTTGGAGAGGCCGTTGAGACTCACGACAACGTAGGGACACGGTGCGCCTGCCGCACCGCTGCGGAATAGATGGATCCGTCGTTCTGGGTGTGGGCGGGGTTTGTGGGGTTCGTGCTCGCCATGCTGGCACTGGACCTGGGCGTTTTCAACCGCGAGGCGCACGTCGTCAGCGTGCGCGAGGCCGCCATCTGGACCGCCGTCTGGGTCAGCCTGGCCCTGCTCTTCGCCGGCGGCATCTACCTCTTTGGCGGACCCGAGGGGCCCCGCTTCGCCCTCGAGTTCATCACCGGCTACCTCGTCGAGGAATCCCTCAGCGTAGACAACCTGTTCGTCATCCTCGCGATCTTCGGGTACCTGAAGATCCCGCGGGAGTACCAGCACCGCGTCCTGTTCTGGGGCATCATCGGCGCACTGCTGATGCGCGGCGGCTTCGTGTACATCGGCGTGCTGCTGATCGAGCGCTTCGAGGTAGTGCTATACGTGTTCGGCGTGCTGCTGATTCTGACCGGTGTGCGCATCGCGATCCGCAGCGAGGAGGCGTTCGACCCGGCGGACAACCGCCTGATCCGCATCGTCCGCAAGTTCATGCCGATCACCCACGAGATCCACGGCTCGAAGTTCTTCACCATCAAGAACGGACGGCGGTATGCGACGCCGCTCCTGCTCGCCCTCGTCGTCATCGAGCTCACCGACATCGTGTTCGCCGTAGATTCCATCCCCGCCATCTTCGGCGTCACCCGCGAGCCCTTCATCGTCTTCACTGCGACGATGATGGCGCTGCTCGGGCTTCGGTCTCTCTATTTCCTGCTGGCCGGCATTCTCGACCAGTTCCGCTTTCTGCACTTCGGCATCGCCTTCGTGCTCGTCTTCGTCGGCCTGAAGATGCTCTTCGAGTGGTGGGTCCATCCGCCGAGCTGGGTCTCGCTCGGCGTGATCGTCCTCGGCATCGGCGGATCGGTCGTCGTTTCGATCCTGATTCCTGAAGCGCCGGACGAGGACCTCACCTGAATCGCTGCCGTTCCTTCTCCGCACGCTTCTTGACTTTGGGGGCGTGCCGGGACCACGTTGCGAGTATCCAGCCTACCAATGTTCCATTCAGGGCACAGCAGCGTGGAGGTCCCATGCACTACCGCTCGACCCGACATCTGGTCGCCATCGTCGTCGCACTTGCAGCCACGGCACTCCCTTCGCGATCCCATGGCCAGCAAGGCGCCCGCTACAATATCAGCGGGACGATTCTGCAATCGAGCGGAGGTCCTCCACTCCCCGGCGCCCGGATCCTGATCCGGGGTACACAGGTCGAATCGATCAGTGGGGCAGATGGCCGGTACACAATCAATGCGGGGGTTCCCGCCGGCCGTTACACGCTCCAGTACAGCTATCTGGGCCGGGCCACGGCGACGCGCGAGGTCATCCTCGGCACGCAGCTCGCCGTGACCGTCGAGCCGGTCGTCCTGGCGGAGACCGCCGTCGAGCTCGAGGATCTCGTCGTGACCGCGCCGGGTGCAACGGCGGAACGGCGCGCGCTGGGGAACGCCGTGGCGTCGGTCTCGGGTGAGGAGATCAATCGGTCGCCCGCCACCAGCTCGGTCGGCGTCGCGCTCCAGGGCAAGATCGCCGGTGCAAACATCTCCGTAGGCAATGGCCAGCCGGGCGCCCCGGTGACGATCCGCCTCCGCGGTAACAACTCCATTCTCGGCACGGCCGAGCCGCTGATCGTGGTGGATGGCGTCATCATCGACAACACCACTGACGCGCTCATCGGACTCTCGACCAATGCGACGCGCGGCGGCGCGGGTATGAGCAGCCGCCTGTCCGACATCTCGCCGGATGACGTGGAGCGTACTGAAGTGCTGCGCGGTGCATCGGCTGCCGCGCTGTACGGCTCGCGCGCCAAGAACGGCGTCATCCAGATTTTCACGAAGCGCGGTCAGAGCGGTGCGCCGCGGATCAGCTGGGGCACTGAGCTCATGGTGAACGAGGCGCCCAGACTGCTCGAGCTGAACATGGCTCCCACTGCGAGCTTCGCCGATGTGGCGGTTGCGCCCGCCTCGGGCGTGACGCGGCCGGACGGCACTCCGCTTCAGGTCGGCGACTCCGTAACACGCATCGACGCCCAGGACCTCTTCTACCACACCGGGACAGGGGTCAACTCGCAGCTCAGTGTTTCGGGCGGCGCAGGCACAACGACCTACTTCCTGTCGGGGGCGTACCGAAACGATCAGGGAACCCTCCGGAACACCGGCGCCGAGCGCTACAACGTGCGCGGCAAGCTGACGCAGCAGCTCGGCAGCCGGCTGGAACTCACAGGCAACGGCAATTTCATCAAGTCACACGTGGACCTCCTGCCCGAGGGCGAGCAGGGGAACGGCGTGCTGACCAGCGCAGTCTTCACGCCGACCATCTTCGATCCCAGGTTCGATGAATCGCTCGGCCGGTACCCGTACAACCCCGCGCTGAATCTGAATCCGCTGAACGCCATCGAGAATTTCGAAGCGCCGGAGGATGTGACGCGCTTCATCGGGAATCTCGACGTATCGTACCTGCTGCTCGACAACCTGCGGCTCCGCTACCTGTTCGGGCTCGACGACTATCGCCAGGAAAGCCGTTTCTTCAGGCCGCCGTTCTCGGAGTCGCCGACATTTACTGGCTCCGTCCAGAACCCCATCCGGCTGTCTACGAGCAAGAACCACGATCTGACGGCTGCACTGGATTCACGCATCAGTGACATGTTCCGGCTCAACAGCCTCGGCGGCTTCCGTTACACGTCACAGGTTACGGACATCGTCCGTTCGGGTGCGGACGTGCTGTCGCCGGGACAGACGCTGGTGGGCGGTGCGACGCAGTTTGCGTCGCAGGCACTCAATGAGGTGCGCACCGAATCATTTTTCATCCAGGAACAGGCTGCATTCAACGAACGCCTGTTCCTGACAGCGGGCGCGAACTACGAGGCGTCATCCGCATTCGGGGCCGACGAACGCTGGCAGCTCTTCCCGCGCGCGGGTGCATCGTTCGTCGCGGTCGAATCGGGAAGTGAAAACACGTCGGGCCTTGGCAGGATCTTCTCGACACTCCGCCTGCGCGCGGCATACGGTGAAACGGGCGGCCAGCCCCCGAGCCTGTACGACCGTTTTGCCAACTACATCAACACGGGATATGGCGGCCGTGCGGGCCTGATCCCGAGCTCGATCGCGAGCAACCCGAATCTCAAGCCGGAGCGTCAGCGCGAGATCGAGACTGGCTTCGAGGCGGGGTTCATGCAGGACAGGGCAGTGCTCGAGTTCACGTATTACAACCAGAAGACCACCGACCTGGTGCTCGATGTCCCGCTGCCCGCGAGCTCGGGTTTCACGCTGCAGCGCCAGAATGTCGGCGAGGTGGTCAACAACGGCATTGAAGCGGCGATCAACACGATCAACTTCACGAATGACCGCTTCGCGTGGCGCAGCCGACTCAGCGTGGGCGCCAACCGGAACAAGGTCACGAAGCTCGTTGCGACGACGGACTCGATCCTCGTCGGATACCTCAACTACGTTATCGAAGGGCAGCCGGTCGGCGTGTTCTACGGCGGCCAGTACGCGCGGAATGCAGACGGCGACATCATCTACGGTAACTTCACCAACGCAGCATTCCCGGGAGACACGCTGCGGCTGCCGCTGCGGATGCGCACCGGCAAT
>DASUXU010000079.1:0-8734 GCA_036377735.1 Longimicrobiales bacterium | reverse complement strand
ACGGTTCACACGTAATAACGTCACCATCGACCTGGGCGGCATTGCCAAGGGCCACGCCGTCGACAGCGCGGCAGCCATCCTGCGCGAGCACGGTGTAACGGCTGCCCTCGTACACGGCGGCACCAGCAGCATTGCCGCCATCGGGTGTCCGGCAGACCAGGAAGGCTGGGGCGTCGCGATTGCGCCGTCGCATACACATACTGTCTTTCTACGCGACGAGACGCTCTCCGCCTCGAGCGGTGCGCTGCGTCCGCACATCATCGACCCCGCAACACGCGCGTTCATCGAAGGGCCGCGTGTTGTGGCCGTGATCGGACCGTCCGCGCGCCTGGGCGACGCGTGGTCCACCGCGGCCGCCGTGCTCGGCAGCAGACCTGCCGGCATGGGACCCGAATGGCAGATCATCATCGAGTGAAGCGAAGCATGAGCGATATGGAATCGACCGGCCCGGACCGCCGCACCTTCATCACACAGAGCGCGGGCGCACTCGCGGCATTTGCTCTCTGGCCGGACACCGCGTTTGCGGCGCCCCGCCTCGGCGCGCGTGCCCGCAAGGTTGGTGTGATCGGCATCGGCCGGCAGGGCCGCGACATTGTCGAGCAGCTCGCACTTCTCGGCGCGGTCGAGATCGCTGCGGTCTGCGATCTCGCACCGACGCGCGTTAAGGCCGGGCAGGACCGCGCGGCGGGCGCGCAGGGCTACAGCGATTACCGGGAGCTGCTGAAGCGGCCGGACATCGAGGTGATCTTCATTGCCACACCGACGCACCAGCATGCGCAGATCGTGAAGGACGCGGTTGCGGCGAGGAAGCACATCTACTGCGAGGCGCCGCTCGCGCACACGGTCGAGGACGCGCGCGCCATTGCGGCCGCCGCGGCGACACAGACGGATCGCATCTTCCAGTCGGGTCTCACCGCGCGCTCCAATCCGCTGAACAAGCGTGCGCGCAGCCTGATCCGCTCGGACTCCGTACGTGACGTCGTGCACATGTACGCGCAGGCGCACCAGAAGACGAGCTGGCGCTTCCCCACGCCGTCGGGGATGAGCGAGAAGGACGCGAACTGGCGTCTCGACCCTGCCGTTTCGATAGGTCTTGCCGGCGAGCTCGGCACGCACGCCATCGACTTCATGCGCTTTATCCGCAGCTCCGAGCCCGCGAAGGTGCGCGGCCGCGGTATCACCCGCCTCTGGAACGACGGCCGCCAGATGCCGGACACGGTGCAGTTCACCATGGACTGGAGTGATGACGTCGCATTCGACTTCTCCGGCACACTCGCGAACTCGTACGGCGGCGAGCACCAGGTGGTGTATGGCACCAATGCGGCCGTGAAGAGTGCGGTCCGGCATGCGTGGTTCTTCAAGGAGTCGGACGCCGCGACGCAGGGCTGGGAGGTCTATGCGACGCGTCAGCAGTTCGGTGCGGAAGAGGGCATCGTCCTGGTTGCGGACGCCACGCAGCTCGCGGCGCAGGGGCTGCTCAAGGAGGGCGCAGGGCTCGAGCATCCCCCGCTCTATTACGCCCTGGCGGACTTCATCAAGAGCGTGGACGAGGGCCTGGCCGTCGCGGCATCCGCGGAGGACGGCATGAAGGCGACGATCGCGGGGATCACCGCACACAAGGCGGTCGCGTCCCGTTCGGAGCAGGTCATCCCGGGCTGATACCGGCTGGGACCGGCCGCGACAACCTTTCGGACGGAGCCCCCTGTCCAATCCGGCGAACCCTCCGCCGGTCCCACACTGCTTCGAGGTCTCATGGAAGCCATCCTTCAGGACTTCCGGTACGGCGCGCGCCGGCTGCTGCGCAGCCCCGGCTTTTCCGCGCTCGTCATCATCACACTCGCGCTCGGCATCGGCGCCAACACCGCGATCTTCAGCGTCGTAAACGCGCTGCTGCTGCGCCCGCTGCCCTACACCAATCCCGGCCAGCTCGTCACGATCGAGCACGTCTACCCGTCGCTCGATGACCTGCACGCGCCCGTATCCGCGCAGGGATTCAAGGTCTACCGCGACGAAACGAAGAGCTTCACCGGCGTCGCTGTGCAGACGGGCGGCGGCGTGAACCTGACGGGCATCGGCGAGCCCGAGCGTCTCGTCGGGTCGCGCGTGTCGGCGCAGTACTTCAGCACGTACGGCGCGCAGCCGGCCATGGGCCGGGTATTCCTGCCGGAGGAGGACCAGCCGGGTGCGGCGAAGGTCGCCGTGCTGAGTGACGAGCTCTGGCGCCGGCGTTTCGGTGCCGACCCCGCCATCCTGCAGAAGACGCTCACCCTCAATGGCGAGCCGTACCAGGTCATCGGTGTGATGCCCGCCGGCTATCGTGACTTCTTCAACCGGCGAACGGAGATCTGGACGCCGGTCGCGCTCACGCCGGAGCAGTACCAGAGCGGCAACGAGTTCCTGCCGCTCACCGCGCGCCTTGCGCCGGGCATCTCCCTCGCCGCGGCGCAGACCGAGATGACACAGGTCGCAAACCGCATCAAGGCGGAGAACCCGGACGCGTACCCGCCGAACTGGACGCTCACCGTTACATCACTGACGGAGAAGGCCACCGGCAATGTGCGCACACCGCTGCTCATCCTGCTCGGCTCGGTCGGCATGGTGCTGCTCATTGCGTGCGCCAATGTCGCCAACCTGTTGCTTGCACGCGCAGCCGGCCGCCTGAAGGAAGTGTCCGTCCGTCTCGCGATGGGCGCCAAGCGCTGGCAGCTCATCCGCCAGCTCCTGAGCGAGAGCATGCTGCTCGGACTGCTCGGCGGGCTCGCCGGACTCGGCATTGCCTACGCCGGCGTGAAGCTGCTCGTTCGCTTTGCACCGCCGCAGCTCGACGTGCTCGATACCGTCACGATCGACAGCAAGGTCATGATATTCACGCTGCTCGTGTCGGTCGTGACGGGGTTCGTCTTCGGTCTCGCCCCGGCACTGCAGAGCACGCGCGCAAATGTGAGCGACACACTGCGCGAGGGCGGCCGCGGCGCGATCGCCGACCGTTCCGGCCACGCGCTTCGCCGGGTATTCGTCGTTGCCGAGCTCGCACTCGCGCTCACCCTGCTTGCGGGCGCCGGGCTGCTGATCCGCAGCTACGAACGGCTCTCCTCGGTGGACCCGGGCTTCAATACGGAGAACCTTCTGACGTTCAACCTCGCGCTGCCCGGTGCGCGCTACACGAACGATACGACGCGCATCCAGTTCTTCGACCGCGTGCTGTCGGCGATGTCGAACTCGCCCGGCGTGCGGGGCGTGGCCGCCGTGTCGACCATGCCGTTCACCGGCGGCTGGTCCACATCGAGCTTCACGGTCGAGGGCTACACGGTGCCCGAGAACCAGCCGGGTCCGTGGGGCGACATCCGCATCGTCAATGAGGACTACGCGTCCGCGATGGGGATCCCCGTCACGCGCGGCCGCTTCTTCAATGCGAACGATCGCGCCGACGGCCAGCCGGTCGCCGTCGTGGACGAGGAGCTGGTCCGGCGCTACTGGCCCGATACGGACCCGATCGGCAAGCGCATCACGTTCGACGATGTAGCGGACAGTACGGCGCAGTGGATCAATGTGATCGGCGTAGTCGGCCACACCTCGCAGGAGGGGCTCGACGCGGAGAAACGCGTGCAGGTCTACTTCTCGTATCGCCAGAACGTCACGCCGTTCATGCAGATCGGCGTGCGCACCGCGGGTGATCCCATGGCGATCGTGCCGTCCATCCGCCAGGCCGTGAAGTCCGTCGACGCCGAGCTGCCGCTCGCGAACCTCAACACGATGGAGCAGCTCGTCGCCGAATCGATTGGACCCCGCCGGCTCTCGACATCGCTGCTCGGCTTCTTCTCAGGTCTCGCCCTGCTCCTCGCCGCACTCGGCATCTATGGCGTCATCGCGCACAGCGTGATGCAGCGCACGCAGGAGCTCGGTGTCCGCATGGCGCTCGGCGCGGGCGCGAAGGACGTGCTGCGCCTCGTGATGATGCAGGGGCTGGCGATCGCCGGCATCGGACTCACGGTCGGGATCGGCGGCGCATTCGCGCTCACACGGCTCATGAAGAGCCAGCTCTACCAGGTCGATGCGACGGATCCCGTGACGTTCATCAGCGTTGCAGCAATTCTGCTCGCTGTTGCACTTCTTGCGACGCTGCTGCCCGCACTGCGTGCGATGCGGCTCGACCCGGTGCAGGCGCTGCGACAGGAGTGAGCGCAACATTCTGACGTAAAGTACGAGCGGGGAGCCGGCGGATCGGCTCCCCGCTTTTTTTGCTACATCCTGCCATGTTCCCGCCCCGAATCGCGGTCATATTCGTCGACGGCTGCCGCACCACCATTCACATCGAGGTGAACAATGAGGAACCACAGCAGGACCAGCACGGTGCGGCGCGGCGTGCGGCGGCTCGCGCTCGTCGTCGCGGCCGTTGGATCGGTCGCGGCCGCAAACGCGGCAGTCAGCGCACAGATGGAGCAGGGGCCGGGCGCCGGCACGCAGTTCATCGCCTGCACCGACCAGGCATGGGCCGATTACAACAAGTGTCTGGTGGACGCGGGCGGTCCGTTCAGCCGCAAGCTCTGCGACCTGGCGTTCGAGGCCGACATCATCTGGTGCGGCGCCGTCCTGAAGCGCCAGCTCTCCACCGGCTCGCTCTAGCCGGAAACCGCGCCCGTTGATCGGTACGGGCGCCGCCGAATCGCCGGAGGGTGCGCCTGCGTGTCAGGGCTTCACGCGGCAGCCACCCTGTCAGGCGGGACCCCTCCGGCATGGCTGCCGCGGGTTTGGCGCAATCTGCTATTCCGGTCGATCACCGGCTGTCATCAAATTCCGGATGGAGGCGCACTCATGGGCAGAAACACTCGCGACCGTATGCCGCTGATTGCAGCGGCCCTGTTCGTCGTCCTGGGCACCGCGGTCGTCGCGACCGGCGGCTGGCTCGCCCGCGGCTCGCGCGCCGGCGGACTTCACGCATACGTCCCTGATGGTACCGTGCCGCGGATCAGCTTCAGCGGTGATCCCGTTGACGCCAGCATGGTGCGGGACTTCGACGTGCTGGACGGTGAGCTGTATCTGCTCGATGTCGCCGCATCGCGCGTGGTTGTGCTTGCGGATTCGTCGGGTGAATGGAAAGCGGTTCGCTCTTTCGGCCGACCGGGGCAGGGTCCCGGCGAGCTGAACGCCCCGTCCGGCATTGCCGTACTTCCCGTCACCGGCGAAGTGATTATTGCGGACAATTCTGTGCTGCACCGTTTCACACGTGCGGGCGAATACATCGAGACGCAACATCCAGCGCTCCCGTGTACACTCGGCCTGCCGCATCTCGATGCAGTCGGCGACGCGCTCCTGCTCAGTGGCCGCTGCCTGCATGGCGACACCATGCGTGCGGAGCTGCACTGGCTGCCGCGGATCCAGGCGGATACCGCCGTCCGCGTTGCATATGACCCGCTGTACTCGATCTCGAACGGCGGCTCGCCCTTCGCAGCGTCTGCATTCTTCGGCGGTGGCGGCGGTCATGGCCTGTTCGGCGGCGGCGCATCCGGCTGCCTCGCGCGTGTAGACCTGCAGTCCCGTCCGCCTGCGGCGACCACCACGTGCGCTGTGGCTGCGAGCCGGTACGCACTGGTGCCTGACGAGGAGCTGAAGCAGAAGTCGAAGGCGCTTGCTGCGTCCAGGCCGTGGGCCGCCGCCGCGTTTGAGCTGCCGGACGAGCTGCCTGTGTTTCTCGATCGAGTCGTGTGGGACGGCCGCGACTATCTGCTGCGTCCGTTCAGCACGGATTCCGCGGTGTTGCGCGAGGTCGGCAGTGAAAAGGACCTCGTGATCACGGGTCTCACCGACCTAATCGGATGTCGCGAAGCGGGTTGTCTGTGGGTTTCGCAGGAGGACGTGCCGCGCGTGATGTTTCTCCCGCGGGACCGCATCCTGCCGTGACGCTCGCGCTGCTGTTCCGCGGGCTGCTTCGGCGCGAGCTTGCGCCTAGCGCGCTTGGCGGTATGCTCGTCACCGCGGCTGCTGCAGGCGCGGCGCTCGCGCTGCTGTCCGTCCGCGTCGACAGCGGACAGGGCATCACACAGCTCATCCGCGAGGGCGACCGCACACTCGCCGGCGTATTCGCGATCACCGCTGTGTTCCGTATAATCGGGAGGCTCTCGGACGACGCGGACCGGGCGTGGCCGCTGCAGCTCGTCGCCGCGGGTGCGGCGCGTCCGGCTTACGTCACCGCACTCACAATCGCGACTGCGCTGACAGCTCTGATATCGTACACGGCGGGCGCGTGGACCTTCGCGGGTGTCGCAGCTGCTGCCGGCGGTGGTCAGGCTGCGCTCGTGCGCGCTGTAGCAGCACTGCCACTGGTCGCACTCATGTTGTTCTGCGCGGCCACGTTCGGCGCCGCGGCGTTCTGCGCCGTCGGCGGCGCTGCCGCGAGGCCCCTCGCCGTCGTCGTCATCATCCTGCCGTGGATCCTCGTCGCCATCTTTGCCGTCGGCGGGGATGATGCGCTTCCCTTCATCGTCGTCCGCATCGCATCCCTGCCGGCGCCACCTCTCGCGGTGTCGGCGAGCGTGCACGATGTCGGGACCATGATGATCTATGCGGGCGTCTCATTCGCATGCGCAGTAACGACCGCGGAACGACGGATCGCCCGCCTGTGACGGAGGTGACGCCGCTCGACCGCCGCCGCATTGCGTGGCCGGACGTCCGCCGGGGCGGCCGCCTCGTCCTGCGTGGCCACGAAGTCGTTGTGCCGGGCTCTGCTGTTGTCGGCATCATGGGCGTCAATGGCGCGGGCAAGAGCACGCTGATGCTTCAGCTCGCCGGCCTGCTCCGCAGCGCGCGACCGCGCGCGGGCGTAGCCGCCGACGCCGCCACTGTCGACAGCACGACTGCGTTCGGACACGTCGGGTTCGCACCACAGCACGCAGCACTGCCGGCGTGGCTTACCGCCACCGAAATCGCCCGCATGTTCGGTCTCGACATCAGCGATCTGCACAGGCAGCATCCCGCAATGCGTCTCGATGAGCTGGTGGACACCCCGGCCACAAAGCTGTCGGTGGGACAGCAGCAGGCAGTGTCCGTCGCCATTGCACTCGCAGGCGATGCACCCCTGGTCCTGCTCGACGAGCCCTTTGCTCCGCTCGACTTCCGGCGCCGCATCGCGCTGACGGAAATCCTTCGACAGCACGTGGCTGGTCGCGTGATCATGATATCCACGCAGTCTGCGGCCGAGCTGTCAGCAGTATGTTCGTGGGTACTGGTACTGAGGGAGGGGCGCTGCGTGTTCAGCGGGCCGATCGCCGCGCTCACCGGTCCGGCGTCGGACGGCGAGCGGGCGGTTCAGCGCCTCGAGAAACGAATCATGGACATGCTCGACAGCGATGTCAGCGGCTCGCGTATACCGTCCGCTTGCCATCCGCCGTGAACGCGATCACGTCATACTTCTGCTTGACCGCGCCCTCCATGCCCGGTGAGCCCATCGGCATGCCCGGCACGGCCAGTCCGCGGACTGCCGGCTTCTCGTCGAGCATTTTCCGGATCAGGTCGGCCGGGACGTGGCCCTCGATCGCGTAGCCGCGGATGCTGGCGGTATGACACGACATCAGGTCCGCGCCCACGTCGTGCTGCTGCTTGACCGGCGTCATGTCGCGGGTATCGTGCGCGATCACGGCAAAGCCGTGCTCCTGCATGTGCTCGATCCAGTTCTTGCAGCAGCCGCAGCCCGGATCCTTCCACACCTCGATCGTGTCCGCCGGCGCGACCGTGGTGCCCGCGCGCGCGACCATTGTGCCCGTGCCGCTCGGCGTGCCCGGCTGTGCTGCGCCGTCCGCCGCAGCGGCAGACCCTGATCCGTCGTCCGTGCCCGGGCGGTCGCCGCCGGAGCACGCTGTCATTCCTGCAATGGCGACCAGCGCCATGATGGCTGTCGTACGTCGCATGTGCCTGTCCTTTCAGAGTTCGGCCGCTATAATGGGGCGATGCACAGTCTCCTCGCCACTCTCGGCGGCAGCCTCGCCGAGACTCTGCAGTCCAGTCCGCTGCTCGCACTGGTTTCGCTCTTCGGCGCCGGTGTGCTGACCAGCCTTACACCCTGCATTTATCCGATGATCCCCATCACCGCGGGGATCATCGCCGGCGGCGCTCAGGCAGCGCCGTCGCGCGTACGCACCATCACCCTGACACTCACGTACGCGCTCGGCCTCGCGCTCGTCTACGCGTCGCTCGGGCTGCTCGCCGGCCTCAGCGGCAACATCTTCGGTACCGTGTCGTCCAATCCGTGGGCGAGGTTCGTGACCGGCAACATGCTGCTGCTCTTCGGGCTCGTCATGCTCGACGTCATCCCGCTCCGGGCGCCACGCCGCCTGACCGCATGGGCCGGCGGCCTGGGCGCGGGCAGTTACCCGGCCGTCTTCCTGCTGGGCGCCACGTCCGGGCTGGTCGCAGCGCCGTGCGGGGCACCCGCATTCGCTGCTGTCCTCACATTCGTCGCCGCGACCCGCAACGCCGGTCTCGGCTTTCTCTACCTGCTGGTTTTCTCATTCGGCATGACCGCCATCCTCATCGCGGTCGGCATCTTCAGCGGCACGCTCGCCCGTCTGCCTCGCTCCGGTCCCTGGATGCTCTGGGTCAAGCGCATCGCCGGCGCGATCCTCATCGCCGCTGCGGAGTACTACTTCATCCAGATGGGAATGGTCTATTGAGACAATGGTCTACTGAGAACCGAGGCAGTTGCATGTTCCGAGCACCCATGATCCGGCGCCATGCGGCCGGT
>DASUXU010000078.1:0-20742 GCA_036377735.1 Longimicrobiales bacterium | reverse complement strand
GCCGGAGACGCCGCAGACGAAGCGGTCGCCGGGAGCCAGTACATCGAAGGTCAGTCCCCCCGCGACAGCGACCGGTGCGTCGACATCGTCCGTGTCATCGTTTCCGTTCTGCCCCTGGTCGTTCAGGCCCCAGCAGTACGCGCGATGCTGCCTGTCGAGTGCGCAGGACTGGTAGTATCCGGCGTAGACCGCTGCGAAGGTGCCGTCAAAGGCGACCTGCACGGGGGTGGCGGACTTCCCGCCGGTGCCGGTGGCGCCGTTACCGAGCTGGCCGCGGCTGTCGTCGCCCCAGCAGAACGCGGTTCCTGCGGAAGTGAGGCCGCAGGAATGCGCGTGACCGGCGCTGATTGCAGTGAACGTGTGGCCGCCGATTACGGCGACGGGAGCATCTTTCGCCGCGAACGTGCCGTCGCCTGATTGTCCTTCATCATTCTGACCCCAGCACCAGGGCACGCCCGCCGCGGTAATGGCGCAGTTGTGACCGGCGCCGGCGTCGAGGGCTGTAAAGCGCAGCCCGCCGGCGACGGGAGTCGGGGAGGAGTGCGACGTGTGCGTGCCGTCACCGAGCGTGCCGAACTCGTTGCCGCCCCAGCAGTACGCCCGGCCGTCCGAAAGTCCGCAGGTGTGATAGTAGCCGGCACTGATGGCGGAGAAGGGGAGCGCGCCGGGGAGAGGCGGATCGACGACGTCATCCGCGCTGCATGCGATGAGAAGCAGTGCGGATGCGATAGCCGTTGCAGCGAACGCGCGCATGCAGGTCCCCCGTGTATGGTTCAGCCGCGTGGCGAGATCCGCCACAGCTCGCCGTTCTCCTGGTCCGTGACAATGTACAACGCGCCATCGGGTCCCTGTCTTACATCGCGCACGCGCTGCTTCCGGTCAGTGAGCAGGTCCTCGACGCCGGTCACGCGGTTATCGCGCATGACGACACGCACGAGCTTCATGTCACGGAGGCTGCCGATGAACAGGTTGCCCTGCCACGCGGGGAACGCACTGCCGGTGTAGAACTGCGCGCCCGAGGGTGCAATGACGGGATCCCAGTAGTAGACGGGCTGGGTCATTCCGTCGCGCGCGGTCTCCGCGCTGCCGATCGGCTGACCGGAATATTCGACGCCGTACGCCTGCAGTGGCCATCCGTAGTTGTTGCCCTTCTCGATCAGGTTCAGCTCATCACCGCCATTCGTGCCGTGCTCGACGATCCAGAGCCGGCCGCTGGGATCGAACGCGGATGCCTGCACGTTGCGGTGGCCCATCGTCCAGATCTCCGGCAGTGCACCCTGCTGTCCGACGAACGGATTGTCCGCGGGCGCGCTGCCGTCCGGATTGATGCGCACGACCTTACCGAGGTGACTGTCCTTCTGCTGCGCGAAGCGGCGCATCGGCGTGTCCGAGCGTTCGCCCATCGTGATGTAGAGCTTGCCGTCCGGCCCGAATGCGAGACGTGAGCCGTAGTGCATCGAGTTGGTATACGACGGCACCGAGCGATAGATGACGCGCACGTCGCTGAGCGATGTGCGATCCTGCGACAGCACGCCGCGGGCGACGCTCGTGCCGTTGCCGTCGCTCCGCGGCTCGCTGAAGCTCCAGTAGATCGTCCGGTCGGACGCGAACGCCGGGCTGAGTGCGGCGTCGAGCAGCCCCCCCTGCCGTTGCGCGTGCACGGCCGGCAGACCGCGGATCGGTGCGCCGATCTCACCGGCTGCCGAGACGATCCGCATGTTGCCCGGCCGCTCCGTGACCAGCAGGTCACCGCCCGGCAGCGGCTCGACGGACCAGGGTGAGGCGAGGCCGCGCGCGACGACGGTCACATCGAACGCGGTGTTCGTCGTAACCGCGCACGCGCGCGTCTGTCCGGCAAACGCCGGCTTCTGATCGCGCGCGTTCGGATCGCGTGTCTCGAGCGGCTTGCAGTCCTGCGCCGCTGCGGCGCCGGACGGTGCGCCTGCAGAAGACGGATCCGGCTGCTCCGCGCTTCCTGAACACGCGATCATGGCCGTCGCAAGAAGGAGCGGATTCAGTCTGCGCATACGCATGGCGGTCTCCCGTGGCTTGGGTCAGTCGACGGACTTCAGGTCGGTCTGTCTGCGACAGGGCAGACGCAGGATGAACAATGCGCCGGGCGACTCCCTCTGCGCGAGCTCCAGGTCGCCCCCGAGCAGGCGCGCAACCCGGCGGGCAATGGAGAGACCGAGGCCGTGTCCCTGCACGCCGGTGTCGTCCAGGCGGGTGAACTCGCCGAAAACGGCTTCCGCGAGCTCGGGCGGGATCCCCGGCCCATTGTCCTCGACTTCGACGACGGCCCACTCGCGGTCATCCCCGCTTTCCTGCGAGATGTGCGTGCGGACCGTGATCCGGCCCGGCGCCGGCGTGTATTTTATCGCATTCGACAGCAGGTTGCCGAGTACCTGCCGTATGCGTGCAGGGTCGGTGTGCACGGAGACTTCCGTGTCGGACGCCTGGAAGTCGACCTCGTGGCCGGCGGCCTGTATGGCCGCGCGGTTGTCCTCGACAGCCAGCCGGACCACATCTGCCAGGTTGGTCGCGACGCGGTTGACTGTCAGCCCACCGCTGTCCGCGCGGGCGACGTCGAGCAGGTCACTGATGATGCCGAGCGCGCTGTTCAGCGAACGCTCGATGCCGTCGATCAGAGGTGCCTGCCCGGGGTGCAGCGGCGCCTTCACCTCGAGCGCCAGCAGCTCCGCATAACCCTTGGCGGCACCGATCGGGTTCTTCACGTCATGCGTGACCCCGCGCAGCAGACGGGTGCGGGCTTCCTCCGCCGCGACCGCGTCCCGCAGGGCGCGCTCCGCCAGGGCACGCCGGCGTTCAGCTTCTGCGGAGAAGCGCTGCACGCGACTGTACAGCGCCGCGGCCGCGCCCGCGCCGCACAGCGCAAGGATGCTGAGCCAGAAAGTGATGGCAAGGCCGAGCCGCTCCGTCCGCTCGATGCGCGTGCGGTTGGCGGCGGTGACCTGGAGGATGACGGAATCGAGGCCGGCGGTCGAGCGCAGGACCTGCTCGAACAGTGCGCCTTCACGCGGCAGCTCCATCGAGTCGGGATGGGCGACGCGGCTCCGCACCTGTGCGATGGTTGCGGCGCGCGCGTGCCACTGCTCCGCGAGCGAGCGCGCCTCCGCCAGCTTCAGCTCCACCGTCGGTCCCAGGCGCGTCGCCAGCGTGTCCAGCTCGATGAAGATCGTCCGCTCCTGGTTGAACGCGGCGCTGTAGGTCTCAACAGGCGCGCCGTCGCCACCGAGCAGAACGTCGCTCAGTGCAGCCATCTCGCGGACCAGATTGAACTGGAGGCGGTTGACCAGCGTACGCGCGGGCTCGGACGCCTCGATCTCATGCCGCAGCGCCGTCACGCGGTGCTGCACGAGGATCGGGACGATGACGAGCGTTATGAGCGTAATGACAACGACGACCAGCGCGGCACGCCCCACCCAGGGCCTCACATCCGCCGTTCCGCCGGCCACCGGAACTGTAGAATTCATGCCGTGCGGCGGGGCAATCTCCGGGCCATCCGCGGCCTGAACCGGACCCTCACCTTACCACTTCAGCTCTATTCCCAGCCGGAGCGAGGGGTCCGCGTTTCGCAGCCACTGCGTGCCCTCCGAGGCGTCGAGATACGCGCCGATGATGCTGTCCTGCTCCGCCACGGTCAGCGTGCCATCGCCGTTCCCGAATCGCTGTTCAGCGCGGTGCAGGGAATATTGGTTCAGTACGCTCACACCCAGGTTGTCTATCACGACATCCCGCCGGTCGACGATTCCAGGAGTCAGTGTACGTGCGAGGTCGTATGTCCGCACCAGCCGATAGAGCTCGTTCTCTGTGGTGCCGGTTTCCTGGTAGACCGCAATGGTGTTCTCGATGCCGAACGGATTGCGGAAGTCCGCGACGAGGCCGACCGTACTGCCGCGGAAGCGGAACGACTTGACGAGCCTCATGTCGAGCTGCTTCCAGGAGGGGGTACGGCGAGATATGCCCTCCGAGAGAATCCCGGTGACAGGCTCGTTCGACAGTGTACCGATTCCCTGCTGCTCGACACGACGATAGGGACTGCCGGAATACCACGTGCCGGTGGCGTACAGGCCCAGCCCGCGGAGGACGGGGGCGCTCCATGCTGGCTCGAACGCGACTGCGAGAGCACCGGAATGCGGCCGGCTGACGCCCGCGCCGCCGACGTACGAGTAGGCGAACGTTGCATCGAGCTGATCGCCCAGATCTGCACGCGCATTGAAGTCCACGCCTCCGCGCGAGAAATCCTTTTCACTGTTCGTCCACACCGGGACCCGCAGGCGGAAACCCAGGTCCGGATCTTCATACTCTTCGGAGCCGGTGACATAGGCATTGTGAACATTCGCCGTCCAGATCGACGCGTCGAGTGCGACACCTCGGATCATTGATGTTGCCGCACCGAACTCGAAGACATCCGCGGCCGGGGGAACTACCTCGGTCGTGAACACTGATGACGAAGGGCTGATCGTAGACCACCGGAGGGCGAGCGTCGGATCATTGCGGGGGCCGTATGTGGCCCGCGGATCGTGGAAGCGCGCGGCTGCGGCCCGCGCGGTGACCCGTGACGTCACAGGTATGCTCGCGAACACACGCGGACTGATAACAGTCGTGGCTTTCATGGGATGAAAGTTGCCCACCGTGTCGGTCCACGACTGATAGCCGGGAAAGCGCTGAAGGAGACCACCGCGGTCCACACGCTCGGCGCGGACACCGGCCTGCACATAAAGCTGACCGAGCGTGGCAGCATCCTCGAGCCACGCGGCAGACCGTACGGGATCATGAAAAGCGACCGCGCGCGCGCCGGTGTTTCCGAGGACATCCCGTCCCCTGACCGATCCATCGTCCCACTCGGCACCGAACTGCAGGTGGTGCGATCCGATCGAGCGCTCAATCGTCGCGCCCACGATCAGGTGGCGCTCTGCGCGCCACCCGTAGCCCACAGCCCCGCCACCTACACCCTGGCTCGGCAGGACGCCACCGAGCCCGTACGGATTGAGGCGCACCGGCTCGCGGGTCCGCGGGATGTTCGACGACGGCGCGAACACACCGGGCGGGTAGAGGGTGTCTGCTCCGGCGAAGCCGGACCGGATCTGATGCACGGTGCCGGCATCCGCCGGAAAATCTTCGGGTTCCGCGAAGAACCGGGGTGCCGCAGAAACACCGAACAACGGGTGCGCATTCGCGTTTGCCCATTCCGGATCGACGGCGCCGGCCTGGGTGTCGTAGCGCTGACCGCTTGCATACCCGCTCAGCGCGAAGCCTCGGAATGCCAGCCGTCCGGTCAGCGACATCACCGTCGCATTGTCAACGCTGCCATCCCACGCAAACGGCGCATACAGGTAACTGAAATCTTTCGCCAATGACACCGTACGCGTCGCATGAACAGTCGCCGACATCCCCCACTGACCCGACGGCGGACGCATCTCCAGACCCGCACTCACCGATGTGCGATCCCGGTTTCCAAGCGGAGCGCGAGCCGCGTTCGTCAATTCACTGAACTCGGGAAACGCTACGGGAATGCTGTCGCCCGTCGTCTGAACGACATTGAACACAGTATCCACGCCCGTAATCACATACACCGGCGATGCGGAGCCGCGCGGCACCCCGATGAACTGGTCGCCGCTGAAATTGCCGCCGGCGACGAAATGCAGGCCTGCCACCCCCGGTACGGGGCCGCTCAGGCTGGCTTCGCCTCGAGCCTGGTATGAGCGCCAGCTGGAGGGGGAAAAACGGTCCATCGCAAACCCTGCGTCGATCCGCAGCGAGTCATCGGGAGTGCGCGTTGCGAGCTGGAGGACCCCGCCCAGAACGTCTCCACGCTTCGCGCTCGCGGGATTCCCGAGAAACTCCACGCGCTCCGTGACCGACAACGCCGGAAATGCAGTGAGACCAGGAAGCAGCCGACGCAACGGCACGCCGTCCAGATAGACAGACAGCGGTACCCCGATCCCACGAAATGGCACGCCCGCGGCGATTCCCGGAATGAGCCTGAGTGCGTCCGCCAGGTCCTCTACAGGCATGTCGCGCAGGTGATCGCCGGCCGGCCGAAACCCGGCCGCGGAATCCCTCGCCGCAGTCTGCTCCGCGGGGTTGGTCGATTGTGCACGCACGGGCGCCGCCGTGAGCACCATCAGCAGGATCAGAATAGGACGCATTTCCCGTTTCTCCGGTGGTTGGGCAGATATTTCCAGACGCTACCGATCCGGGGCGGGCCGTGCAAACTGGCCCGCTTGGCAGCTGGTCGGGTGCCGGCCTGAAGAGAACGGGAAGAGGATCGTTTACTATGGACTAAACGAACTGAATCCGCTACCCTTAATCGCATGAACAGGAATGTCAGCCAGTTCGTGGAACGGATGGGACTGCTGTGGGAGGCCGAGGGTCTGCCGCGCATTGCAGGGCGGATCTACGCACTCACGCTGCTATCGCCGGAACCGTGCTCGCTGGACGAGATCGCGGACGAGCTGGGCGTGAGCAAGGCGAGCGTGAGCAATGACGCCCGCCTGCTCGAGAAGATGGAGTTCGTGGAGCGGGTGGGACGGCCGGGTGACCGGAAGTCCTACTACCGGATCGCGGACGACAGCATGGAGCGGACACTGGCGACGCGGGTTGCACGTCTGCGGCTGTTCCAGGAGACGATTGCGTCGGGCGTGTCGCTGCCGGTGGACTCGGAGGTGCGTGCACGGCTGAAGCTGCACGACAAGGCATACCGTACCGTGATCGGGGCGCTGGACGAGGCGCTGGCTGCGATGAGGACGAACCAGGGGAAACGGAGCAGAGGGGCGTGATGCGCCATAGAAGCATATCGATGATCGCGGTTCTGGTGACGGCGCTGTTTGGCGTTGCGGCTGCGGGCGCAGGGGCGCTGGCGGCGCAGGAGCCCGTGCCGGCGGCTGCAACTGCGGCGAGTGGAGACACGATCCGGCTGACGCTGGAGAGCGCGATTGCGCGCGCGGTAAGCGAAGGCCAGGAAGTCCGCCTGGCACGGTCGTTCGTGGACGAGGCGGAGGCGCAGGTGCGGCTGGTGCGCGCGGAGGCGCTGCCGCAGATCAGTGGAACAGTCGGCTATACGCGCACGTTCGAGTCCGCATTCAGCGGTGGCGGCGGTTTCGAGCTGCCTGACTCGCTGCGCTTCGAACCCGACAGCACGGCGCCGCTCGCGGAGCGCGTCAGCTACCTGGAGCGGAACGCCGCGAACGCCGGTCTCGGCGGGCTGGGCAGCCTGTTCGGCAATCTGCCGTTCGGCCAGGAGAACGCGTGGACCGCGACCGTAAACGGCTCGCAGTCGCTGTTCTCGGGGGGCAAGTTCTCGGCGGGCATCCGCATCGCGCGTGAGCTGGTCGAGAGCGCCCGCCTGAGTCTCGAGGAAGAGACGGCGGAAGTGGAGCTGCAGGTGCGCACGGCATACACGCGTGCGAGCCTCGCGCAGGAGCTGGTTGCCATCTCGCAGGCCGCAGTCGAGCAGGCCACACGTTTTCTTGCGACGGCGCGTCTGCGTCGCGAAGCGGGCACCGCATCCGAGCTGGAAGTTCTGCGTGCGGAGGTGTCGCTTGCGAACCTGCAGCCGCAGCTCGTCGAGGCGACGAATGCCGCGGAGCTGGCGACGCTCGATCTCAAGCGTCTGATCGATCTTCCGCTGGAGCAGCCACTGCTGCTGACTACGCCGCTGACGGCACCTGATGCGACGGCGGACTCGCTCGCGACGGCAGCGGAGGTGCTCGCGAACCGCGCGGTTATCGATGCTGCGGAGCGCCAGGTGCGGATCCGCGAGTACGAGGAGAAGGTCGCGCGTGCGGACTACTTCCCGTCGCTCAAGCTGAACGCGGCATACGGACGCCAGCTCTTTCCGACGTCGATTTTCAGTCTGGACGAGCCGTGGCGCACCGATTTCACCGCAGGACTGACACTGTCCGTCCCGATCTTCAATGGTATGCGCACGGGCGCAAACGTGCAGATCGCGCGTGTTAACACCATGCGGGACCGGCTGCGTCTCGCGCAGCTGCGTGAGGGCGTGCAGCTCGAGTGGGAGAATGCGCGCAGTGAGCGGTCGCGGGCGCGTGTGTCGATCGAGGCGCGCGGTCTGACGGTGCAGCAGGCGCAGCGCGTCTACGATCTGACGGTGCTGCGCTATGAGCAGGGACTCGCGAGCCAGCTCGAGGTGACGGATGCCCGGCTCGCGCTGCTGCAGGCGAGGACCAACCTGGCGCAGGCGGTGGCGGATTACCACATCGCGAATGCGCGCGTGACGCGGGCGGCAGGACGATGACGATGATGATGAATACGATGACCTCCGGAACACGAACGGAACCGAACATGGCTAAGCCAGCATTCAGATACATAACGATTCTCGCACTGCCCCTGGTCGTAGCTGCGTGCGGCGGCAGGGACGCGAAGTCCGAGGAGACCGACGCGCAGCCGGCGGCAGTGGTGCTCGCGCCCATGGACCTCGCCACTGCAGAGCAGCGCGCGATCGGCATGGGCATCACGGTGTCCGGCAATCTCGATCCCGCGGACGTCGTTGCGGTGAAGGCGCAGATCCCCGGCACGGTGAGCCAGGTACGCGTGGACCGCGGCACGCCGGTGCGCCGCGGCAGCGTGCTCGCGGTGATCGAGGCGCAGGGCATCCGCAGCCAGGCGGCCGGCGCGGAAGCGCAGGTGATCGCGGCGCGAGCGCAGCTCTCGATCGCGCAGCAGCAGCTGGCAGCATCGAAGAAGCTGTACGACGCGGGCGCGATATCGGCCATCGAATACAAGACCGCTGAAGCGAACGTCGATGCCGCCGAGGCTCAGGTTGCTGTGGCTCGTGCGGCCGCGGCCGGTGCGGGCGAGAGTGCCGCGCGCGCAACGATCACGTCGCCTATAAACGGCGTGGTCAGCGGCCGGATGGTGAACGGCGGCGAGGCGGTGAATGTAGGGACGGATTTGTTTACGGTGGTGGATGCGTCCGAGCTGGAGCTGGACGGCCAGGTGAGCGTGCAGGATGCGGCGCGCGTGCGCGTCGGCCAGCCGGTCACGTTCGCGATCGACGGCCTGGCGGGCGAGACGCTGCGCGGGCGCGTGGCGCGCGTGGACCCGACGGCGGATCCGGGCACGCGTCAGGTCGGCGTTTACGTGCGACTGAGCAATGCGGACAACCGCATTGTCGGCGGCCAGTTCGCGCACGGCACGATCGAGACGGGTGGCACCACGAACGCGATCGTGATTCCCGAAGCGGCCGTGACAGAGCGCAACGGCGACAACGCCGCAGTGTTCGTGCTGAACGGCAACAAGGTTGTGAAGCGCGCAGTGGTGCTCGGCAGTGCGGCGGGCGGAACGACCGGTCTCGTTGCAGTCGCGTCCGGCGTGCAGGCGGGTGAGCGCGTGCTGCTCAATCCGACAAGCGACATCAAGGATGGGACGGCGGTGACGGTGAGCGCAGGTGCACCCGCACCGTCGTCCGACCCGGCCGCACCCGCGGCCGCGAAGAGGTAACATGCAGAATGAAAACATGAGCGGGCTGAGCGGCGTCTCGATCCGCAGGCCCGTCTTCACCACCATGATGATGATCGGGCTCGTGGTGCTCGGCATCTTCGGCTACCGCCGTCTGCCGATCGACCTGTTCCCCGAAGTGGACATTCCCGTCGTCTCCGTGCAGACGGTGTATGCCGGCGCGAGCTCGGAGACGATCGAGCGGGAGGTCACCCGCCGTCTCGAGGAGTCGTTCAACCCGGTCGCCGGTGTGGACCGCATCACGTCGATCTCGCTCGAAGGCGTGTCCCAGGTCATCGTCGAGTTCGATCTCGGCGTGGACGTGGACGTGGCGTCGCAGGACATCCGCGCGAAGATCGAGGGCATCCGGCGCGAGCTCCCGGAGGAGATCGAATCGCCGGTCGTGCAGAAATTCGACCCTGCGGCGCAGCCGATCCTGTCGCTGGCGCTGGCATCGAGCACGCAGCCCATCGAGCAGCTCACCGCGCTCGCGGATGAGACGATCCGCCGTCGCCTGGAAAGTGCCGGTGGTGTCGGTGAGGTGCGCATTGCGGGCGGGCTTGAGCGCGAGATCCGCGTCAACCTGATCCCGGCACGGCTGCAGGCGCTGGGCGTCACGGTGCCGGAGATCATGGGCGCGCTGCAGCGTCAGAACGTGGAAGTACCGGCGGGCCGCGTCGAAAGCGGCGCCACCGAGCAGCTCGTGCGCGTGACCGGCCGTATCACGGACCCGCGCCAGTTTGCGGACGTGATCGTCGCAACGCGCAACGGCCAGACGGTGCGGCTGCGCGACGTGGCGCAGGTCGAAACGGGTACCGAGGAGGAGCGGTCGGTGGCGCTGGTCGATGCAGACCGCGCGGTTTCGCTGGACGTGCTCAAGGTCTCGGGCGCGAACACCGTGGACGTGGCGGACGCGGTGAAGGAGGAGATCGCGCGCGTGCAGGAGACACTGCCGCAGGGCACGGAGCTGCGCGTGATCCGCGACAACTCGATCCAGATCCGGCAGTCCGTGGATGACGTCATTCACGAGCTGCTGCTGGGCGCGCTGCTGACGGTCATCATCGTCATGCTGTTCCTGAACGACTGGAAGGCGACCGCGATCACGTCCATGGCGCTGCCGGTCTCCGTGGTGTCCTCGTTCATTCTCATGAACGCGCTCGGCTTCTCGCTCAACATGCTGACGCTCATGGGCCTGTCGCTGTCGATCGGTATTCTCATCGACGACGCGATCGTGGTGATCGAGAACATCGTGCGCCATCGCGAGAAAGGCGAAGACCACTTCACGGCCGCCGGGCGCGGCACGCGCGAGATCTTCCTCGCCGTGGTCGCGACGACGCTGTCGATCGTGGCGGTGTTCGTGCCGGTCGCGTTCATGGGCGGCATCATCGGCCGGTTCTTCTTCCAGTTCGGCCTGACGGTAGCCTGGGCGGTGCTGGTGTCGCTCTTCGTGTCGTTCACGCTGACACCGATGCTGAGCGCGTGGTGGGGCGTGAATCCGCACGTCGAGGGCATGCACGGCAACGTCCTGACGCGGACGATCGGCCGGTTCAACACGTGGTTCAACAGGCAGGCTGAGCGGTATCGCGGCATCAGCACGTGGGCGCTCACGCATCGCAAGAGCACGCTGCTGATCGCGGCGGGGAGCCTGGTCGGAGCGTTCATGCTGTTCCCGTTCATCGGCGGCGGCTTCATGCCGGAGTCCGACGACTCGGAGTTCAACGTGCTGTTCGAGACGCCGGAAGGTTCGAGCCTGACGCACACGCGCGAGAAGGGTGAGCAGATCATCGCCGCACTCGCGGGCGTGGACGGCGTGGACTACACGTATACCACGATCGGCGCGGGCGCCACGGGTACTGTTAACAGCGGCTCGATCTATGTCAGGCTGACGAAGCCGCACGACCGTGAGCAGTCACAGAACGAAACGATGGTGACAGCGCGCACGCAGTTGTCGCGGCTGCACGGCGTGGAGATCCAGGTTCTGGCGGCCGGCGGTCTGGGCGGCCCGGTGGCACCGCTGCAGGTCGAGTTCCGCGGCCCGGACGTGGACGAGCTGCAGCGGATCTCGAACGAGGCGCTCGCGAAGATCAAGACGATCCCGGGCGTCGTCGATGTGTCGTCGTCGCTGGGCGCGCCGAAGCCCGAGTTCCGTGTGGTGGTGGATCGCGACCTGGCGAACCAGATCGGAGTGGACGTGGGTCAGATCGCAACCACGATCCGGCCGCTGCTCGCGGGCCAGACGGCAACGCGGTGGGAGGACCCGACGGGTGAGGAGCGCGACGTGGTGGTGCAGGTGCCGCGCTCGCTGCGCGAGTCGGTCACCGACATTGCATCGATCCCCGTTGCGACGTCGCAGCGTGTGAACGACGTGGCGCGGCTGGTGCCGCTGGCGGACGTGGCGCGCATCGAGCCGGGTACTGCACCGTCGCAGATCGACCGGAAGGACCTGGAGCGCGTGGCGACCATCGGCGGCAACGTGGCGCCGGAGCTGTCCATCTCTGAAGCGTCCAGTGCAATCGATGCAGAGCTGGCGTCGCTTACAATGCCCGCTGGATACAGCTACCGTCTCGGTGGCGAGACCGAGCAGCTCGTGGAGACGGTTGGCTACGTGCTGGAGGCGATCCTGCTGGCTGTGATCCTGATCTTCCTGATCCTGGCATCGCAGTTCGAGTCGTTCACGCAGCCGTTCGCGATCATGCTGTCGCTGCCGCTCTCGCTGGTGGGCGTGCTGCTGGCGTTGCTGATCACGGACAGCACCCTCAACATGATGTCCATGATCGGCGTGATCATGCTGATGGGGCTGGTCACGAAGAACGCGATCCTGCTGGTGGACAACGCCAACGAGCGGCGTCTGGCCGGGCTGAACCGCTTCGACGCGCTGGTCGAGGCAGGGGCGGTCCGTCTGCGTCCGATCATGATGACCACACTGGCGATGATCGCGGGCATGGCCCCGATCGCGCTGGCAATGGGAGAGGGCGGCGGGTTTCGCGCGCCGATGGCGCGGGCGGTGATCGGGGGTCTAATCACATCCACCATGCTCACCCTCCTCGTCGTACCGGTCGCATACACGTACTTTGACGACATCGGCAGCTGGATGAAGCACCGGTTCGTGTCGAAAGAGCGCGAGCACGAGATCGAAGAAGACCTTCGCCACGCGGGCCTCACGCCGGAGCCTGCCACAGGGGACTAGCGACGAAATGGCACGAGCCGAATGACGCCGGACCGGATCCTGGTCGTAGACGACGAACAGAGCGCATTCTACCTCGCACAGGACATCCTGGATACGATCAGGCCGGGGTCCTACGAGGTGGTGTGGGCCGACAGCTACGAATCCGGCCTGGATGCCCTGATCTCCGGCGCATTCGACCTGTGCCTTCTCGATCACGGCCTCGGCACCGCCAGCGGCATCGACCTGCTGCGCGAGGCGAACGCGCGCGGCTGTGTAACGCCGGTGATCATGATCACCGGCCAGCGCAGCAAGCAGATGGACATGGAGGCGCTCGCCGCCGGCGCCGCGGACTTCCTCGTCAAAGGCGACATCTCCGCGTCGCTGCTCGAGCGTACCGTCCGCTACACGATCTCGAACAAGCGGTCGGAGCGGGCGCTCCGCGAGAGTGAGGAGCGGTTCCGCTCTCTCGCTGACAACGCGGCCGAGGCGATCATCACGGTCGATTCCGCGGACAACATCTTGTATGCCAACGCCGGCGCCACGCGGATCTTCGGGTACGAGGCCGCTGAGCTTTTCGAGCTTCCATTCAGCGCGCTGGTCCCCGAACACCTGCGTACAGGCGCGTTCAGTCTTGTGGCCGACCTGGCACGGTCCGCTCCTTCGGGCGATGTGCTGGAGCTGACGGGTCTGCGGCGTGACGGCTCCAAGGTGCCGCTCGAGATCACGTTCGGTGAGCATGTCGTGAGCGATGCATTGCTGTACAGCATCGTCATGCGCGACGTGAGCGCGCGGCGCGACGCGCTGGAGGCACTGCGAAAGAGCGAGGAGCGGTTTTCCCGCGCGTTCCGCATGGCGCCGCTGGGCATTACGCTGACGGTGCTGAAAGATGGGCGGATCCTCGAGGCGAACGAGCGCATCTTCCGGGTGCTCGGCTATACTGCCGAGGAGATGAACGGCCGGTCGAGCGTGGACGCGGGTATCTGGAAGTCCGTCGACGAGCGCAATGCAGCGGTGGAGGTGCTGAGCCGGGAGGGGCGCCTGGAGGGTTACACTGCGCGCATGCGCACGCGCTCCGGCGAAGAGCGCATCATGGAGCTGCACTCCGAGATCATGACGGTCGACGGCGAAGCGTGCGTGCTGACGCTGCTGCACGACGTCACTGAGCGGACAACTCTGGAAGAGCAGCTCCGCCAGGCGCAGAAGATGGAGGCGGTCGGGCGGCTCGCGGGGGGTGTCGCACACGACTTCAACAACGTGCTCACCTCCATTCTCGGCAACGCGGACTTCCTGCTGCGCGACCTCGCAGAGTCATCGCCGCTGCGCGACGAGGTCGAGGAGATCCGTCGTGGCGCGGAGCGCGCGCGCGACCTGACTCGCCAGCTGCTGGCCTTCAGCCGCAAGCAGGTACTGCAGCCGCGCGTGCTGGACCTGTCCGTGTCCGTGCGCAGCATCGAGAAGCTGCTCCGCCGGCTGATCCGCGAGGACATCGAGCTCCTGGTCGAGCTGGTGGGCGATCCCGGCTTCGTCGAGGCGGATCCCGGCCAGCTCGAGCAGGTCGTAGTCAACCTCGCCGTGAATGCGCGCGATGCCATGCCCCACGGCGGCCGGCTCACGGTCCGGCTGTCGTCTGTCGATGTCGGCGCCGAGCTTTCCGGCCAGTTTGGCGAGGCACCCCGTCCCGGCCGCTATGCTCTGCTCGAGGTGTGCGACACGGGAACAGGCATACCGCCGGAAGTGCAGCAGCACATTTTCGAGCCGTTCTTCACAACCAAAGACCTGGGCGAGGGCACGGGATTGGGTCTCGCGACGGTGTATGGGATCGTGAAACAGAATGACGGTTTCATCGAGCTGGACAGCTCGCCGGGCGCGACGACGTTCCGGGTGTATCTGCCGCAGGCCGGCGAGACGGTCGTAGTCGTGCATCAGCCGCGGAGCGCGCACGACCGCGGCGGTGAGGAGACGATCCTGGTCGTGGAGGACGAGGAGCACGTCCGCTCGCTGGTGCGTCGCATTCTGCGAAGCAAGGGCTACAGGGTGCTGGAGGCGGAGTCGCCGACGGATGCGCTGTCGCGCATCCTGCCGGCGCACGGCCACGAGCTCGACCTGATGATCACGGACGTGGTGATGCCGGTGATGGGCGGCCGGGAGCTGGCGGAGCGGGTACTCAGCCTCCACCCGTCGCTGGACGTGATCTACATGAGCGGCTACACCGAGGACGAAATCATTCGACGTGGGATCGTCGAGATGGAGCAGCGGTTCATCTCGAAGCCGTTCACGCCGGCACAGCTCTCCCGCCTGGTCCGCGACGTTCTGGATGGCGTGGCATGACGAGTCCGCTGCGTCGCATCCTCCACGGCGTGGCATGACGAGTGCACCGTCCCGGGGTATGACCACACCGCCGGGCGGGAATGATCCCGTCGTAAGAACTACACTGCTGGGAGCGCCGATCGAGCGGCTGCTCAACCCGCCCGAGACGCCGGCCGAGGTGCTGGCCTCGATCGAGCGCATTGGCGCGATCATCGACGCACTTCCGCGCGGCCAGCGCAAGTCAGCGCTCGAGGAAGCGCGGTCTCGCATCGAGAATCCTTCCTCATCGCTCCGCAAGCTCGAGAAACGTCTTCGTCAGACTGCGATCTCGACGACCGGCCGCCAGCGCGCCGCGCGGCTGTCTAATGTCGCACCGGATATCGAGATCACGGATGTGGGCGGGTCCGTCCGCTTCCGCCGATTTTCTGTCATGCCGGTGTCGATCGACGGCCGGACGCGCGAGCTGCGCATCGCCGCGACGATTGTCGGCGGTCCGCTGGAGCGCGCGTTCCTGACGGCGTCGGACGAGGATTTTGTGACACTGGCGGAGTCGATGCTCACGCGCGAGCTCGAGACGACACGCACCAACACATCGCGAATTGCGGGCGCGATCGAGCAGCTCATCGACCAGCGTCGCATGCAGCGGCTGTACGACCATCCGCGTATGCACGAGATCATCGAGCGTGCAATATCGACGTCGTACGACCTGAGTGATGCGATCGAGCAGATCCGCTACGAGCTGCGGCCGCTCGACCGTGCGGCTGCGGAACGGGAACGGGTGCGCGCGCTGGTCGAAGAGCACGGCCTCATTGCGTACCGCGAGTATTTTCCACGCGCGCGCAGCCTGGACCGGGAACTGATCCTGTATGCGGGTCCGACCAACAGCGGCAAGACGTGGCACGCGCTGAACGACCTGGTGCAGGGTGCGAACGGCGCGTACCTCGCGCCGCTCCGCCTGCTCGCGCTGGAAGGGCAGACCGAGATCGAGAAGCGCGGTTTCGAGGCGAGCTATCTCACGGGTGAGGAACGCGACATCCGGCCGGATGCGAACTTCATTGCCTCCACCATCGAGATGCTGAATCCCAACACCGAATGGGATACCGTAGTAATCGATGAGGTGCAGCTCCTGACGGACCGCGACCGCGGCTGGGCATGGTGTCAGGCCCTGGTTGGCGCACCGGGCAAGCGCATCGTGATGACCGGGTCGCCGGACTGTATCCCGCTCGTACAGGCGATAGCCGATTATCTCGACGAGCCGCTCACGGTACATCACCTCTCGCGCTATACCCCGGTCGACTCGCTGGAGAAGCCCGTGAGGCTGCAGGACGTGACGCCTGGCACAGCGATCATCGCGTTCAGCCGGCGGGACGTGCTGCGTCTGAAGGCCGACCTCGAGAACCGTTTCCCCGTCGCTGTCATCTATGGCAACCTCACGCCGGAAGTCCGCCGCGAGGAAGCCCGGCGTTTTCGGACCGGCGAGGCGAAAGTGCTGGTGGCGACCGACTCGATCGCGCTGGGTTTGAATCTGCCCATCGAGACCGTCGTGTTCTCCACGCTGCAGAAATGGGATGGTGAAGGCGACGTGCAGCTCGAGCCGTGGCAGATCCTGCAGATCGGCGGGCGAGCGGGCCGATACGGCCACCGCGAACATGGGCACGTCGGTGCCGTGGATGCGCGGGACGCACGTCGCATACAGCAGGTGTTCGATCCTTCGTTCGAGCCGCCGGCGAGGGCATTGCAGACCATGGTACGGCCGAGTGCCGACCACATCGAGGTGATCGCGGCCGGTCTCAAGACGACGAGCCTCGCGCATTCGCTGTCGATGTTCCAGCGCGGCATGACGTTCGACTCGGAGCTCCTCGTGCCGGGCGTGGACGAGGACATGATCAACCTGGCCAAGATCCTCGACGAGTTCCGCGAGCTGTCGCTGGCGCACCGCCTGCAGCTTGCCGCGGCGCCCGTGGATGCGCGGTCCGAATGGATGCTGTACGAGTTCCGCGACTGGATGGCGCTGCACGCGGCGGAGAACCCCGTCGTGCTGAAGCCGCTCGCCGCCGCGTACCGGAAGGAGCGCGCCGGCAGCGATGTCGAGCTGCGCTCCGCCGAGAGCGAGGCGAAGCGGCTCACGCTTTATGCCTGGCTGAGCTACCGGTATCCCGCCAGCTTCCCGGACCTGGATCTCTGCTCCGAGCAGCGCATCGCCCTCGACAAGTTCATCGAGCGCAGCCTCGCCCAGAAGGAGTCGCAGCGCCGCTCGCACAGCCACGCCGACCGCCAGCACAGGCACCGCCGTCCCCAGCGCCGCCGCAGATAATCCCCCGGACCACCCTTCGATGTGTTGGAAATGACCCATCCAGCCATGTACGGCCTGATCCAGCTCATTTATCGTGAGCCCTGGACGGCCGTCGCGCCCGCTGCGACATGAGGATCGACGCATTCTGACATGCGGCTCGGCCTCGTGTCGAAGTGCGCGCAGATGTCTCCTGTCATTCCCATCGCAGCGGCAGGCCGCTGCGGCTCAGGCGCGGAAGCGCATGTCAGAAAGAGTCAACTCCGACGCATCGAAGGGTGGTCCGGAGGAAAACGGAGGAAAAGTAGTCGGTTTCCCTACAGGGCTTCCGCATCTCCCCGACGGCTGGACGCTGCGACGAGCGCGAGATTGTCGCACGACAATCGAGCGGCGTTCAACTATGGAGAGAGCAATGGAAGACGGCGTCATGTCCCGTCTCTTGGAGTCTGCGTCGTCGCGCAGGCAGTTTCTGCGCGCATCGGCGGCGGCTGTGCTGCCGGTAGCGATCACGGCGTGCAACCAGGCGGAGGGCCGCACCGGAAACGGCAGGAAGCCGGCGCCTGCCGCGTCAGGCGATGCGTCGCATACGACGGCTACGCCCGCTGAGACCCACGCACCTGCCGCGGCGCCAGCAGCAGCAAAAGCCCCGAAAATGTCGGCGGACTCCATCCGCGCGAAGGCGGACGAGATGGACCGCATGCACGAGGCGGGAATCAAGGCGTTCCCGGCGAAGACGGCGGGGAAGGGCAACCAGGTTCTGCAGCCGAAGATCGTGCGGGGCGTGAAAGTCTACGAGCTCACAGCGAAGACGGTGCAGTGGGAGGTGGAGTCGGGGAAGTTCGTCGAGGCGTGGACGTACAACGGTGTGGTGCCGGGTCCGCAGATCCGGGTGCGCGAGGGTGATCGCGTGCGGATCAAGGTGAAGAACGAGCTGGAGGAGTCGACGGCGGTGCATTTCCACGGGCTGGAAGTGCCGAACGACCAGGATGGCGTGCCGTTCATGACGCAGCCGCCGATCAAACCGGGGGAGACATACACGTACGAGTTCACGGTGCCGAACGCCGGCTCGCACATGTACCACTCTCATCACAACGCAGCGAAGCAGGTGGGCATGGGAATGCTCGGCGCGTTCATTGTCGAGCCGAAGGTGCCTCGTCCGATCGAGAAGGTGGACGTCGACTACGTCATGATCCTCAATGACGGCTACCACGGCTTCACGCTGAACGGCAAGGGATTTCCGGCGACGGAGCCGCTCGTGGCGAAGCTCGGGCAGAAGCTGCGCATCCGCTACATGAACGAAGGCATGATGATCCACCCGATGCATCTGCACGGGATGCACATGACGGTGATCGACAAGGATGGGTGGCCGCAGCCGCAGCCGTGGAAGTGTGACACGATCAACATCGCACCGGGCGAGCGGTGGGACGTGATCGTGGAGTGCAACAACCCCGGGACGTGGGCGTTCCACTGCCATATCCTGACGCACGCCGAGTCCCAGCACGGGATGTTCGGGATGGTGACCGCACTGATCGTACAGAAATAAGACAGTTTTAGCGGCACCCGATGCTGCGTGCGCGGTCGCACACGCTGTCGACACGAAACGGGTTGCAGTTACGCGCGTTCTGCGCCACCTTGGTGCCGGTCTCCGACTCCCCGGAAGCCAGGTGGCGCAGTTCCGCGTTCCCCGGACCCCGCACGATGGCGAACATCCTGGTCGTTGAGGACGACGAAGCGGTCAGCTCGCTTGTCGCCCGACAGCTCGAGCGTCACGGCTATGACGTGCGCACCGCGGCGGGCCCGCTGGAGGCGCTGGAAGCGCTGCGCGACTGGGACGTGCACCTGCTGCTGATGGACATGGGTCTGCCTGGCATGCACGGGCTGGACCTGGTGCACCTGCTGCGCGGCGCGAACCTGGGGATTCCCGCAATCGCGATCACCGGCGAGCAGCTGGACCAGGATGTGGCGCAGGCGGCCGGCTTCCTCCATCTCCTCATCAAGCCGTTCGGCATCGATGAGCTTCTGAAAGCGGTCCGGGACGTGCTTCCGTAAGACTTCCATGAGAATCAGTGTGCTGGACCAGTCGCCGATCTCGGAGGGGTCGACGGGTGTGGACGCGGTCGCGAACACGCTGGACCTCGCGCGGCTGTGCGAGGATCTCGGCTACCACCGCTACTGGGTCGCCGAGCATCACGGCACGCCGATGCTGGCGGGAACGAGTCCGGAAATTCTGATTGCTGCGATCGGTGCGCACACGAAGCGCATCCGCGTGGGCAGCGGCGGCGTCATGCTGCCGCACTACAGTCCGCTCAAGGTCGCCGAGGTGTTCAGCGTGTTGAGCGCGCTGTATCCGGAGCGCGTCGACCTCGGACTCGGCCGCGCGTCCGGCACGGATCCGATGACGACACTCGCGCTCCAGCGCGACCGCCGAACAAACTCGCCGGACGACTTCCCGCAGCAGCTCGTGGAGCTTCTCGCGTGGATCGAGAACCGCATCCCGGCGGAACACCCGTTCGCACGCGTCGCGCAGCTGCCCGGATCACCCGCGGCGCCCGAACCATGGCTCCTGGGCTCGTCACCGCAGAGCGGCATCTGGGCCGCCGAGCTCGGGCTGCCGTATGCATTCGCGGATTTCATCAATCCCGAAGGCGCCGCCATCGCGCGGCGCTATCGCGAAGGCTTTCAGCCGTCGCATACCGCGGCGAAGCCGCATGTCATGGTGTGCTCGTGGGTGGTGTGCGCGGACACGGATGAAGAGGCGAGGGTACTCGCGTCCAGCGCGGAGATGTCCATGCGACTGCTGTTCCGCGGCCAGCTGATACCCGTGCCTTCAGTCGAAAAGGCCCAGGCATTCCTCGCCGGGCAGGAGGCCGAGCAACAGGGTGCGGGAAGATCAGCCGCGCAACCGCCCGCGGCCCTGGCACAACTGCCCGTCACTCGACCGAGGCGACGCATTGTCGGCGCGCCTGCCACGGTGCGCGCGAAGCTCGATGCACTGCTTGCAGAATACGAGGCGGACGAGCTGATGGTGGTGACGATCACGTACGACCACAACGCCCGCCGCCGTTCCTACGAGCTGGTCGCGCAGGCGATGGGCATTCAGCCATCTTAGAAAGCCCAGGCTAGGACGCCGGTGAAGCTCCCGGCAGGCCGAGCTCTGCGCGCAGTGCATCGCGCGCGACGCGGATCCGCTCGCGCACTTCGTCGCGGAGGCGTGGAACGTCGGCGACGGTCATCCCGGCAGTATCGATCGGCTCCAGCACGCGCGCTTCGGCCGTCGCACGATTGAACACGAACGAACCCGCGGCCATGGCGTTGCGCGTGCCCGCGATCGCAACCGGAACGACGGGACAGCCCATCTCGATGGCGACGCGGAATGCGCCATCCTTGAACGGCAGCATGTCGAGCGTGCGGGAGCGCGTGCCCTCCGGCATCATCATCACCGATACCTTGCGGCCCAGGCGGTCCCGTGCGGCCTCGAATGCCTGGCGCCGGCTCG
>DASUXU010000077.1:0-3799 GCA_036377735.1 Longimicrobiales bacterium | reverse complement strand
GTCTATTCATCCTGCCGCCTCCTCCAGTGCTGCGCACAACCGGTCTGCCGCATCTTCGAGCACGTTGCCAGTGTGCGCAATGGACAGGAAGCACGCCTCGAACGGCGAAGCCGGCAGAAACACGCCGTTGCGCAGCGCGGCCGAGTGGAAGCGCGCGAAGAACGCGTCGTCCACGCGCGCAGCCTCGTCGAAGTTCGTGACACCGCCGTCGACGAAGTGCCAGCCGAACATGGCACCCGCCGCGCCGGCCGAGAACGGCACGCCCAGACGACGTGCGGTTGCCCGCAGTCGTTCGATCAGTGCGAGCGCAGCCGCTTCGAGGCCCGCGAACGGGTCGTTCTCGCGTATGAACAGCAGCTGAGCAATTCCCGCTGCCATCGCGAGCGGGTTGCCGGAAAGCGTACCCGCCTGGTAGACCGGGCCGCTCGGTGCGATCATCTCCATCAGCTCACGCCGCCCGCCGTACGCACCGACCGGCAGTCCGCCGCCGATCACCTTGCCGAGCGTCGTCAGGTCCGGCGTAATGCCAAACCGACTCTGTGCTCCGCCGAAGGCGACGCGGAACCCGGTCATCACTTCGTCGAGAATGAGCAGCGCGCCGTGCTGCTGCGTGATGCTGCGCAGTGCCTCGAGGAATCCCGGCTTCGGCGGAATGAACCCGGAATTGCCGACGATCGGCTCGACGATCACGCAGGCAATTCTGTCGCCATCGCGCGCAAACGCCGCGCGCACCGCATCTTCGTCATTGAACGGCAGGGCCAGTGTGAGGGCCGCGACTTCGGCCGGCACGCCGGGTGAGTCCGGCAGACCCAGTGTGGCGACACCGCTCCCCGCCTGTACCAGGAAGCCGTCCGCGTGGCCGTGGTAGCAGCCTGAGAACTTCACGATCAGGTCGCGACCGGTCGCTGCGCGCGCGAGGCGCACTGCGGACATCGTCGCTTCCGTTCCGCTGTTGACGAAGCGCACCATCTCGACGGACGGCACGGCCTGCACGACCAGCCCCGCCAACTCCACCTCGCCGCCCGCAGGTGCACCGTAGCTCGTGCCGCGTGCGGCCGTCTCGCTCAGTGCGCGCGCGACTGCGGGATGTGCGTGGCCCAGCATCAGTGCGCCCCAGCTCATGACCAGGTCGATATACGCGCGGCCGTCCACGTCGTAGAGCATGGCGCCCTGGCCGCGGTCCACGAAGAACGGCGAACCGCCCACGCGCCCGAACGCGCGCACCGGCGAGTTCACACCGCCCGGTGTGACCGCGCGTGCCGCATCGAACAGCCGCGCGCTCATCGCACCGGCATCCGCGGGGGCTTCCGACGCCGTGCTGCCGCTCATACTAGCACTCCCGCGAGATCGTCCTCGGTGGCGTCTGTGATGCGCACGTTCACGAATGTCCCCGCTTCCACGTGAGGTGCGTCCGCGATGTGCACGACGCCGTCCACCTCGATGGCCTGACCCTGCGTGCGGCCGATCGCGCCGCGCCCGTCGTCGCCGTCCATTCCGGTGTCGCGGCCCGTGACCTCGTCGATCAGCACAGGTACGCCGCGGCCGATCCAGGCTTCGTTCCGCTCCAGTGTGATCGTGCGCTGGATGTCCATCAGCCGCTCCAGCCGCTCGCGCTTCAGATCGTCCGGCACCATGTCCGCCATCGAGGCGGCGGACGTGTTCTCCTCCGGCGAGTACGTGAATGCGCCCACACGATCGAACCGGATCTCCTCGAGCAGATCGCACAGCTGTTCGAAGTCGTCGTCCGACTCGCCCGGAAACCCGACAATGACCGTGGTGCGCAGCGTCAGATCGGGAATCGCATCGCGCAGCCACTGGACGCGCTCGCGAATGGTCGCCTTCCGCTCCGGTCGCCGCATACGGCGGAGGATTTCATCCGAGCCATGCTGCAGCGGCATGTCGAGATACGGCAGCAGCCGCGGCTCGCGCGCAATCAGATCTACAAGCTCGCGCGAGATGCCGGACGGATACATGTAGAACAGACGGAACCATGCGACGTCGGTCTCGCTGATCAGCGAGCGGAGCAGCTCCGGAAGCAGGCCGTGGCGCGGAATCGCAGGCGCGTCCGGAATCGTGACAAGGCCCGCGCTCGCCCCGGGCGACGGCATCGGTCCGGCCATGCCGGCGAACGGCTTGCCGACGAAGTACGCCTGGTCATCCTCGACATCGCCGCGCGCGAGGTCGCGACCGTACCAGGATGTGTCCTGGCTGATGATGTTCAGCTCCACCACGCCGCGCTCCGCGAGCTGCTGCGCCTCCTGCACCAGCACGTGCATCGGCGTCGAGCGGTGCTTGCCGCGCATCAGCGGGATCGCGCAGAACGCACACGTGTGGTCGCAGCCCTCACTGATCTTGAGATATGACGTGTGGCGCTGGTGCGTGGACAGCAGGCGGAGCGGCTGCTCCATCATGGACACCGGCGGTTGAGCCGGCAGGATCCCGCGCGCGCGCAGCGTCGGCACCAGGCGTTCCGCCTCCGTCAGACCGAGGAACAGGTCGACCTCGGGGATCTCCGTCTCCAGCTCCGATTTGTAGCGCTGCACCAGGCAGCCCATGGCGACGACCGCGCGCACTTCACCGTTCTGCTTCAGGCGGATGGCGTCCAGGATGGTCTCGATCGACTCCTCTTTCGCCGCATCGATGAAACCGCAGGTGTTGACCACCAGCACGTCGACATCGCCCGCACCGGACTGCACACGCGCACCGGCGTGCGCCAGACGCGCCAGTGTGCGCTCCGTGTCCACGGTGTTCTTGTCGCAGCCGAGCGTGATCACGCCGATCCGCACCGCGTCCTCATCGCCGTGTGCCGGCGACGATGGTGCCGCCGCCTCCGGCGAGCCCAGCACGGGCAGCGATCGCCGCCCTCTCACGGCCGCGCTGTTCACGTCACTGCTCGAGCACCCGCACACCGGCGGGCACGTCGAAGCGGAATACATCGGCCGGAATGGTGCCGTTCACCTGGAGGTTGTCGAGCTCCATGCGGCGCACCACACCGTTGCGCTCCGTCACTTCGAAGCGGCGGGCCATCGAATCACTGCGGTCGATCCACACCTTGAGCGAGCGGAACGGCTCATTGCCGCGCGGTACGAGCGTCAGCACGTCCGCCATGCGGCCATCGACGCTTTCCGCCGGCTGCATGGTGTGCGTGAACCGCTTCACAGGATCGCCCAGGAACTGCGCCTGCAGGTCCACCGCGCTCGTGCCCGCCGCGCTCGCGGGAGAACGCAGCACCTGTCCCTTCGTGGTGCTCGGCGTATACACCCAGAAGTACGTGCCGTCGCTCAGGATCACGTCGCCGGCGGGATCCGTGAAGCGCAGCGCGATGCGGTCCGGCCGCTGCTGGTAGATCCTGCCATGGCTGGTCGTCGTGGAACGAAGAAGCGGGTTCTGCGTGACCATCGTGAAATCTGCGCGCATGCTGCGCACGGACGCATACTTCGACGCAGCGCGCGTGAGTATGCTTGCACCGTCATCCCCGCCGCTGTTCTGTGCACTGCCGCCCGATGCGCCGCCGACGGGAGCGCCGCCGCTTCGCGGTGCGCTGCCGCCGCCCGGCGCTGCACCTGACGAAGGCGAGCCGGTGCCCGGCATGGCGACGTCGAGCGAGTCCGGCGTCGCCTGAGAAAGTGAATCCGGAACAGTGCCGCCATTCGAGACGGCTGTACTGTCCACCTGTGTCTCTGCGGCGTCATTCCGATCGCCGCATGCGGTGCTCGCTATGCATGCACACGCGGCGAGGACACGGATGAAACGGTGCGTGCTAGTCATCGCCAATGATGTGCTCGAGTGATTCCATGCC
>DASUXU010000076.1:0-5031 GCA_036377735.1 Longimicrobiales bacterium | reverse complement strand
CCTTCACGATCTGCGCATGCTGGTGCGTCGGTGTGGCAATGAAGATCACCTCGATGTCCGGCCGCTTCAGCAGCTCGCGGTAGTCGCTGTAGCCCTGCGCGCCCGCCGCGCGGTCCTGCCCGGCCTTCACGCGAGTCGGTGCGAGATCGCAGACGGCAGCGATCTCGACCGCGCCGAGAAGTGCGAGCTGCTCGACAATGTCGCGGCCCTGCCGGCCGATGCCGATCACACCGACCTTGCGGGCACGCGCGCCGATGCGGGGGGCTGCGAACGCGGTGTCGGGCCAGAGTGCGAACGCAGCGAGTGCGCCCGCGCTCTGTGTGATGAAAGTGCGGCGGTCCGGGCCGTTCGATTCGATGTCGCTCATGCTTCGCTTCGTTCGATGATGATCTGCCATTCGGGTCCCATGCCGGCGGGCCGTGTGCCGAGCACGGCGGCCGCGGTGGACCACGCGTCGCCGAGGCGGGCGGACGGTCCGATCACGGCGGCAACACGCGGCCCTTCGATGAACGCGCGGGTTGCGGGATCGACAATGTGCGGACGCAGCGCGCCGCTCGATGCGGAGAGCGTCTCGTCGCATAAGAAGACGGTATGTGTATGCGACGGCGCAATCGCGACGCCCCAGCCTTCATGGTCCGCCGGACACCCGATCGCGGCAATGCTGCTGGTGCCGCCATGCACGAGCGCAGCCGTCACGCAGTGCTCGCGCAGAACGGCCGCGGCGCGGTCGACGGCGTGGCCCTTGGCGATGCCGCCCAGGTCGAGGCTGATGTTCTTACGTGTAAATCTGATACTGCGCGTGCGCTCGTCCAGGATGACGGCGTCCATGCCGGCGCCGCGCGTGATATCGAACGCACCGTGCGAAGCCTGCCAGACGTGTATCGCATCCCGCAGGAGCTCGAATGTATCGGCATCCAGTCTCACCGCGGAACCGGACGCGGTGCGATTCACGTGGGAGAGCAGTGAATCCGTCGCATGAAATGAAAGCTTCGTGTGCAGCGCCTCGATCTCGCGGATCGCGAGCTCGCCGACCGCGCGCAGCGCAGGCGTCTCGCGCGCCTCGATCACGATCTCGAAGCGCGTGCCCATCGCCGCAGTGGCGAACAGTGTTCGTTTCGGGGCTGCGACCGAGGGCATCAGATCTCGCGCACCTGCATCTTCGCGGGATCGAAGCCGTACGCCTTGCCGGTCCACATGGAGCGCGTCGCGAGGTCCACAATGACCATGACACGCGTGCCGAGATCGATCGTTGAAACCGGCTGCTGGCGCGTGCGGATGGACTGGAGCCACTGCAGGCGGAGCTGGTCCTGCGAGTCCATCTTGTTGTCATCCCCCTGGATCACCCGCTCCTCGATCTCCTCGCCGTACGCGCGCTCGGGGCGCAGCGTGACCTTGCGGGAGTCACCGAGGTAGAGGTTCGCCTTGTGACCGCGGATCAGGGATTCGAGACCAACCTCGTTCGACGTGGAGCCCGCGACGATCATCGTGTGCTCCTTCTCGAACTCCACGTTGATGTTTACCTGGTCGTGGTTCTCCATCGCCTTGTCGACATAGTGACCACCCGAGGCGACGACGCGCGTGGGCCAGCCGGCGTCGAGCGCCATGACCATCGGCGTCATGTGGTGCACGAGCAGGTCACCGATGATGCCGGTCGAGTAGTCCTTGTAGCGGCGCCAGCGCGCATACACTTCGGCGTTGTACGGCACCTTCGGCAGCTCGCCCAGCCAGAAATTCCAGTCGAGCGTTTCGCCCGGCACCCAGGCGGGGTCGATCTTGTAATACAGCCACTCGCCTTCCTTCGAGTTGCGGCAGTAGCTGACCTGGCTGAAGGTCGGCTTCCCGATCGCGCCCTCCGCGATCAGCTTCTTCGCCGCATTGTAGCTCGGATAGGTCGTGTACTGCGTGCCCACGACCGCCATGCGGTCGGGGTTTCGTGCCGCAACCTCGCGCAGGTGCATCGCCTGCTTGAGTCGCAGTGTCATCGGCTTCTCGACATAGACGTCTTTGCCGGCGAGGATCGCATCTTCCGCGATCTTGCCGTGCCAGTGTTCGGGGACGGCGATGAGCACGCCGTGAATCGAAGGATCCTGCAGCAGCTTGCGGTAGTCGGTGTACGGCGTGATCGCATTGCTGCGGCCGAGGCGCCGGATCTTGGTCGCCGCTTCGGTCATGCGAACCGTATTGACGTCGCAGAGTGCAACGATCTCCACGTCCGTAATGCCGTCGCGTGCGAAGCGTGCAATGGCCTCGGCGTGGCCGGTGCCCATGCCGCCCGTGCCGATGATCGCAATGCGCACCGGCTCCGCGTCGCGCGGCGGGCGGACAGCAGGCGTCACCGGGATCGTGGACGGGTCCGCACTCACGTCCTCGTACGCCATCGCCGTGAGTGCACTGGCGGACGCGGCGATCGCGGCGGACTGCTTGATGAAGCTGCGACGGTCTGTGCTCATTTCATTCTCCACATCATGTCCATGTAACGTTCCAGAAATAGGCGAGGAAGGCGCCAAACAGCACGACCGGAATCCCGAAGCCGACAAGCCGTTTGCTCGAGCCCTTGTCGACCAGTACGCTACGGATGTCGTTTCGCTTGAAGATCAGTACAGTGTCAGGCGAAGCAACCCGCAGGGAGTCGTCGCGCCAGGTGATTGTGTCCTGCTGCCGGTTGAACCTGACGGTCCGGCCATCCTTCGTGATGATGCCCATGATGCGCGGGTTGCGCTCCTGCGACATCTGCGCGGGCGACAACGCCGTAGCTGCGCAGGCGCTCGTCGCAATGATGACCAGCAGCAGCGGCAGCAGGCGCCGGCATCGCATCAGGACATTTCCTCTCGAACCCGCTTCAGCAGCGCGAGCGTGCGGCGGATGCCCTCACGCTCGGGGAGCCGGCTGCCTTCGTATTCGATGCCGACCCACGAATGGAAGCCGGAGTCAGTGACGATCTTCATGATGCGACGGTAGTCCTTGGTGGTTTCCCCGCCTGTGACGTCGTCAAAATCGTGGGACTTGGCGCTCACGGCCTTCGCGTACGGCATCAGCTCGGAGATGCCCTGGTAGATGTCGTACTTCTCGGTGCTGCTGATGTTGAAGTTGCCGAAGTCCGGCAGTGTGCCGCAGCGCGGATGATCCACCATCTTCATCACGCCGGACAGCCACGCGCCGTTCGATGACAGGCCGCCATGGTTTTCGACGATGACGTTGATGCCGGCTTCGTCGCCCAGCTCCGACAGACTGCGAAGGCCGTCCGCTGCGAGCTTCTGCTGTTCTTCGTACGAGCCTTCGCTCGCGGCATTGACGCGGATCGTGATGCAGCCGAGCTCCTTTGCTGCATGCAGCCAGCGGCGATGGTTGTCGACGGCCGTTCGTCGTGCCGCTTGATCCGGATCTCCGAGACGGCCCTCGCCGTCGACCATGATCAGATGCTGCACGACGCCGTAGTCCGCCGCGCGGCGGTTGAGCTCGGCAAGGTATGCGGCGTCCGTCGCCTTGTCCTTGAAGAACGAATTGACGTACTCGATCGCGTCGATGTCGAAGTCCTCGCGTGCGACGCGCGCGAAATCGAGGTTGTCCAGCTTCTTCTCGCCGAGCTCGCGGTGGAGCGACCACTCGGCGAGGGAGATGCGGTACGGGAGGCCGGGAACGCCCTTGCGCGGGTCGATCATGGCGCGCTGTGCGGCGGTGGTCGCGCCGGCGTTGGCGGTGCGCGCGGTTGCGGAGCCCGCGGCGGAGGCCGTGGCGCAGCCGGTGCCGAGGAGCGAGAAGCCGGCAATCGCGCCGCCGGCAGCGGCGAGGAAGTCCCGGCGGGAGCGTGGTTCGCGCATGGTGGATCTCCGGCGTGGAGAAGGCGTGCTGACGGCCGAAGCGCACAAGGTAGGGAATCGATGCCGCCGTCGCCAACCGGACACGGATCCGGCTTGCGACGGGCCTGAGTCGCGGCCATATCCAATAGTGTTTCGACGCCGCCCGGCGGCGTCTTCCGAGTGGTGCATTTCAAGGGGCGGTCGCGGATGGCGGATCAAGGGGTCGCGGTGGGCGTCTGTTCGTGGTCGCTGCAGGCGGGATCGGCGTGGGAGCTGGCGGACCGCGTGCACGCGTGCGGCCTGTCCGCCGTGCAGCTCGCGCTCGACCCGGTTCGAACGGGCGTCATGCCTCTGCCGGAGATCACGCACGTGTTCGGTCAGCGCGATGTGCGGGTGCTGTCGGGGATGATGGCGACCGAGGGCGAGGACTATTCGACGCTGGAATCGATCCGCCGGACGGGCGGCGTCGTACCCGACGAGACATGGGCAGCGAATGAAGCGGCCGCGATCGGCAACGCGCGTATCGCGGCCTCGCTCGGCATCCGGCTCGTGACGCTGCACGCGGGGTTCGTGCCGCATGAAGAAGGCACCATGCGACGCCAGTTGGTCGACCGGCTCCGCCGCATCGCGGACATCTTCGGCGAGCATGATATAAGGATTGCGCTCGAGACCGGACAGGAATCGGCGCAGACGCTGCTCGAGCTGGTGCGCGAGCTGCACGCGCACGATGTGGGTGTGAACTTCGATCCCGCCAACATGATCCTCTACGGCATGGGCGACCCGGTCGCCGCCGTTGACGTACTCGCGCCATACGTCCGCCAGGTCCACATCAAGGATGCGATCTCCTCCGAAACGCCGGGTGAATGGGGCGAAGAAGTGCGCGTTGGCGACGGCTTCGTCGAATGGGACGCGTTCTTCGCCATGCTGCGGGAGCGCAATGTCGAATGCGACCTCGTGATCGAGCGCGAGGCGGGCGACGACCGCGTCCACGACGTGCGGGCGGCAGTCGCGATGCTGATGACCCGGGCCGTGGGCTGAGGCTTATGGTTGGGGCGGCAGTGGTCGGCTATGGCTTTATGGGGCGACAGCATTCGCAGGCATTCAGGGCATGTGGGTGTGACGTGCGTGGGGTGGTCACGGGGTCGCCAGGGAGAGGGATAGGGAGAGGGAGAGGGAGAGGGCTTAGGGGGGAGGGTGGAGGGAATCTTCCGCCTGCGGCGGTGGGGGGTGAGGG
>DASUXU010000075.1:0-3078 GCA_036377735.1 Longimicrobiales bacterium | reverse complement strand
CACGGGGACCTGCTGCTCAAGCTCTATGCGCAGGCGCGCGGCGAAAGTGCGGCTCTGTGGGGCGAAGGTTTTGCCGCATCCGATCAGTGGGTTCTTACAAATGACATTCCCGAGCGCGCGGCCGAGTGGCTCACGCAGCAGGAACCGTTCGAGCGCTCGATTCTGGACGCGTTCGTCGCCGGCATCAATGCATACGCCGCTGCACATCCGGACAGCATCAACCCCGCCAATCTGCCGGTTCTGCCCGCGCGTGCATCGGACGTGCTCGCGCACGTGCAGCGGGTGCTGCATTACACGTTCATCGTCGACCCGTACAGTGTGATGGCGCGCGCACAGGCCTGGGGCGCCAGGCCGCCGGGCTCCAACGCCTGGGCTGTCGGGCCCACGCGCTCCGCTACGGGAAACACGCTGCTGCTCGCCAATCCCCATGTACCGTGGGGCGACATGTTCACGTGGTTCGAGGCGCAGCTGAAGACACCCGAGACCGATGCATATGGCGCGGCACTCGTCGGCTTCCCACTGCCTGCCATCGCATTCAACGACAGTCTTGGCTGGACGTACACGGTCAACACCATGGACGGCGCGGATCTCTATGAGCTGACACTGCGCGACAACGGCTACCGCTTCGACGGCGCGGTCCGGACGTTCGAGCAGAAGCAGAAGGTGCTGCGCGTGCGCCAGGCGGACGGCACTGTCGCCGAGCGGCCCTTCACGGTGCTGCACTCCGTGCACGGGCCGGTCATTGGACAGCAGGACGGCAAAGCCCTCGCCCTGCGTGTCACCGGTCTGGACGCTCCGCACCTCGTAATGCAGTCATGGGATATGCTGCGCGCGCGTAACCGCGGCGAATTCGAGGCTGCAGTCTCGCGGCTGCAGATGCCGATGTTCACGATCATGTACGCCGACAACCAGGGCTCGATCATGCACATCTTCAACGGCCGCATCCCCGCGCGATCGGGCGGCACGTTCGAGGACTGGCGCGGCATCGTGCGCGGCGACGCATCCAGCACGCTCTGGACGGGGGCACTCACCTATGACCGTCTGCCGCGTCTGCTCAATCCGTCCACCGGCTGGCTGCAGAATGCGAACGAGCCGCCGTGGACGACCACACTGCCTGTTCAGTTCGACGAGAAGCGATACCCGATGCATCTCGCGCCACAGCCATTCATGACGCTGCGCGCCATCCGCTCCGCACGCCTGCTGTCGGAAGCACCGAAGCTCACACTCGATGAGATGATCGCACTCAAGCACTCGACTCGTTCCGAGGAAGCGGATCACATGCTCGAGGACCTGATCGCCGCAGCGCGCCGCACCGGCACACCGCTGGCCCGCGAAGCTGCGGGAATCCTCGAGGCGTGGGATCGCAGCTTCGACGCCGACAGCCGCGGTGCGGTTCTGTTCCTGGAGTTCGCGCAGGACTTCAACCGCCGCGCGGCCAGCGGTCAGCGCGCGTTCGATGCGCAGTGGACCATCCGTGCGCCCCTGGCGACCCCCGACGGCGTCGCCGACCCCGCCGGCGCGGCCCGTATGCTCGACGCCGCCGCCCAGCGGGTACGTGACCGGTACGGCCGTCTGGACGTCCCCTGGGGCGAGACGCACCGTCTTCGTCGCGATTCGGTCGACCTGCCCGCCAACGGCGGCCCCGGCGAGCTCGGCATCTTCCGCGTCGTCGATTACGACTCGACCTCCGCCACCTCTTCGACGGCCGTCGATGGCGACTCCTGGGTCGCCGCCATCGAGTTCTCACGACCCGTCCGTGCCCGCGCACTCCTCGGCTACGGCAACTGGAGCCAGCCCGGATCCCTCCACCGCACCGACCAGCTCACCCTCTTTGCCCGCAAAGAGCTCCGCCCCCTCTGGCGCACCCCCGCCGAGATCGAGGCCAATCTGGTTGCAAGGGAAAAACTTTGACGGAGCAATAAAATGGCTAATGGCTGATGGCTAATGGCTAAACGAACATTGGCCTTTGGCCCTCGCCCTCGCCCTCGCCCTCGCCCTCGCCCTCACTAGCCATTAGCCATCAGCCATTAGCCATTGGCGGGCGGGCGGACGCCCGCCCGCCACACACGCGCCCGCCTCTCGTCCACCCCCTCCAGGTCGCGGGGGACGGCGAGGTTGAACTCGCGGAGGAGGGTCATGCCGGCGGGGGTGAAGTAGGTGCGGCCGGCGTCGCCGGCGAGGACGGTGGCGCCGCGGGTGGCGGAGCGGGCGAGGAGGGCGTGCTGAAGGGCTGCCTCGGACTTTTCGTACAGCAGGTCACCGCACAGGATGACGTCGAACTCGTCTGTGCGTTCCGGTTCGCGTGTGAGGTCCGCGAGCAGCGTTACGACCTCCAGTTCCTGCCGCTGAGCCGCGATGCGGGTCGTTGCGAGCGCCCACGGGTCCAGGTCGTTCGCGACGACTCGCCGGCCTCCTGCATGCGCAGCGGCGAGACACGCGATGCCGCCGCCCGCCCCGATATCGAGCACCGAGCGCCCGGCCACGAGTGACGGATCGTCCAGGATAACGCGGGCAATCGCCATCCCCGCAGCCCACGGGTAGGCCCAGAAAGGCGCCGGCAGCACGCCGCCGGCCAGCGTTTCGGCCGCCTCCCAAACCGCAACCAGAGAGTGCGCGTAAAAAACGCGCAGCTCGGGACAGAGCGGCGCGGTCGAGAACGGGGCGTGCCGATCGAGAAATGCCGCGAGCACTTCGTCCGGCGGCGGCGGAATTCGCTGCACTACTGCGTCGCGTACATCTGGACGATGTAGTACGTCCCGCGCTCGTCGCGCGCGACACCCACGCCGGTCACGTTGAACTGAGGGTCGAGCAGGTTATGACGATGGCCCGGGGAGTTCATCCAGATCTGGATCGTTGCATCCGGGATCCCGGCTCGATCCGACAGCTGCGCCAGGTTCTCACCCACGCGTGTCCACTTCACGCCCTCCGCGTCGAGCCGTGCCGCAGGATCCTTCCGCCCCGCGATCCACGAAGTGTGATCCAGCTCATGGCGCCCTCGCAGATGCTCCGCATGCGCCTGCGCCGCCGCATTCATCCCCTCGACTACGACGAGTCCCCCCGCCCCTGCCTGCCGCCGTG
>DASUXU010000074.1:0-7726 GCA_036377735.1 Longimicrobiales bacterium | reverse complement strand
GTCTCTGATTGCCAAGGCCGCCGCCGCGGACCATCTTGACCGATGCACCCACCCACTTTCGAGAAGCAATCCGCCTATGGGCATCTTTAAGAAAATCTTCGGGGATGAGAACGACGTCCCGGATTATTACCGGGAGGGTCTCGAGCTCCTGAAGGTCGGGAAATACCACGAGGCGCTGACGTCCCTGCGGCTCGCCCTGCGCTCCACACCGGGCGACATGGCGGTCATGCAGCAGATCGCGATCACGTATACGCGGATCGGCATGACGGAGGAGGCGGCGAAAACGTACCGCCAGGTCCTGGCCGCCGATCCGAACGCTTCCGGCGCACACTACGGCCTCGCCTTCCTTCTCCTCCGCGACGGCCAGAATGCGGAAGCGGAGCAGCATCTCCGGCAGTTCCTCCAGGGTGCACCGTCGGGTCCCGAGGCGGCGAAGCACGTCGCGCACGCGCGGGAGACGCTCGCCGAGCTGAAGCGCAGTGCGGCCGGCACCGGAGAGGTGGTCGAGAATGGCTGACGCGACCGTCCGCCTGCAGTGGGCCGGCAAAGGTCTGGAGTTTGACGGCGGTGCGCCCGGGGGGCCGCAGGTCCGCTTCGACGGCGACGGCAAGGCCGGCATTTCTCCGGTTCAGACCCTCATCGCCGCACTGGCCGGCTGCATGGGTGCCGATGTCGTGGACATCGCGGTGAAGTCGCGCGTGCCGTTCAGCGGCCTGGAGGTGGTGGTCGAGGGCGACCGCCGCGCCGAGCCGCCGCGCAGGTACACGAAACTGGTCATCAGGGTCACCGTTCGCGGCGCGGCGGAAGCCGACCGGCCAAAGCTGCAGCGGGCGCTGGACCTGTCACGCGACACGTATTGCAGCGTTCTCCACTCGATCCGCGAGGACATCCCGGTCGACACGGAGCTCGTGCTGGCGTGAACTACGTTGCAGTACCGGCGGACCTGCCGGAGGGAACGCTCGTCGAGCTCTTCTTCCGGTCGGTGGATTCATACCGTGACCGTCCGGCGCAGATGTACGAGGGAGCGGAGGGCACGTGGCGTGAGATCTCTCACGGCGAGATGTATGACCGTGTGCGGGCGCTGACGGCTGCGCTGCGCGGTCTCGGCGTCGAACGCGGTCACAACGTCGGATTACTTTCGGAGAACCGCCCGGAATGGGCACAGGTGGATTACGCGGCGCTGTGTGCGGGCGCGCGGATCGTGCCGCTGTATCCGACGCTGCCGCCGAACCAGCTCGGCTTCATCGTTAAGCACGCCGAGGCGCGGGTGGTGTTCGTGTCGTCGGCGGAGCAGCTCGCGAAGCTGATCGAGGAGAAGCCGGAGCTGCCGGATCTGCGCACGATCGTGGTGCTGGACGATATCACCGTCCCGCCACAGACGAACGGTGCGGATGTCCTCACGTTGAAGACACTGCTCGCCCGCAATTCCGCAGTGCCGGACGATGCGCAGTTCCGCGCGGAGGCAGAGCGCGCGCGGCCGGAAGACGTGGCGACGATCATCTACACGTCCGGTACGACGGGCGAGCCGAAGGGTGTGATGCTCACGCATCAGAACCTCTTCTCGAACGTCACGGCCGGTCTGATGACAGCAGTCGAAGTCGGCCCGACCGATGTGAACCTGAGCTTTCTTCCGCTGTCGCACGTGTTCCAGCGGATGGTTGATTACGCGATGTTCGCGGGCGGCTCTGCGCTCGCGTACGTCGGCTCGATCGACCGGGTGATGGCCGCGATGGCGGCGGTCCGCCCGACCGTTGCAGTCGCGGTGCCGCGCGTGTACGAGAAGATCTACACGGCGCTGTTGTCGGTGACCGGTGTGAAGCGTGTGCTGGTGCTGTGGGCGAGGCGTGTGGCGATTGCGATGGCGGACCACCGTCTGGCTGGTACGGAACCGCCCGCGCTGCTGAAGGCGAGGCATGCCGTCGCAGACAGACTGGTGTTCTCGAAGCTGCGCGCGAAGCTGGGCGGCAGGATCCGCTTCTTCATCTCCGGCGGCGCACCGCTTGCCCCGGACATAGCGCGGTTCTTCTACGGCGCTGGCGTTCTGATCCTGGAGGGCTACGGGCTGACCGAGACGTCGCCGGTGATGAACGTGAACACGCCGAAGGAGCTGCGTTTCGGTACCGTAGGCCGGCCGGTGCCGGGCACCGAGGAAAAAATCGCGGATGACGGCGAGATCCTGATCCGCGGGCCGCAGGTGATGAAGGGATATTTCCGGAACGAGCAGGGCACGCGCGAAGTAATCGATGCGGACGGCTGGTTCCACACCGGTGACATCGGCACCCTGGATGCGGAAGGGTTCCTGCGCATCACGGACCGGAAGAAGGATCTGCTGGTGACCGCGGGCGGTAAGAACATCGCGCCGCAGCCGATCCAGAACGCTGTGAAGGGAAGCCGTTTCGTATCGGAAGCGCTGCTGATCGGTGACCGTCGTCCGTATCCGCTGATCCTGGTGGTGCCGAACTTCGAGACGCTGAAGGCGTGGGCGAAGCAGGCGGGTCTGCAGACGTCGGATATGGAAAAGCTGGTGCGTGACCCGGCGGTGATCGCGAAGTACGAGAGTGAAGTTGCGGAGCGCACGGCGGACCTGGCGCGCTACGAGCGGCCGAAGAAGGTGCTGGTGCTGCCGCGCGAGTTCACGCTGGAAGCGGGGGAGATCACGCCAAAGCTGAGCATCCGTCGCAAGGTTGTGGAGGAGCACCAGCGGGAGCGCATCGAAGAGCTGTACGCGCAGCCCGCGCCGCATGACTGACGCGCCAGCCACGGACGCCCGGATCGTCTTCGTGACGGCACCGGACGCGGAGACGGCGGAGCGGCTCGTAACGGCGGCGGTGGAGCAGCGCCTGGCGGCGTGCGGCAACATCGTGCCGGGTGTGGTGTCCCTGTATCGGTGGAACGGGGTAGTACAGCGGGACGCGGAGGTCCTGGTGCTGCTGAAAACGACCGCCGCGCGGGTCGAAGCACTCACCGCGCGGATCGCAGCGCTGCACCCATACGAAGTGCCCGAGGTTTTGTCTGTTGGAGTCGACGCCGGCCTGCCGGCATACCTGGCATGGGTTGCCGGGAGTACCGCGGAAGTTGAAGAGGAATAATTTCGCATGCGAAGCAGAAAGAAGTCACGGCAGACAGCGGAATCGGCTGCGTCGCTGAACAGCGAGAAGGCCGCGCCGCAGTCGGACGCTGAGCGGGAGCCGCCGTCTTCCCCAGGCGACGCCGCCCCGGCGGCCGCAGCGGACGCGTCGCAGCCGGAGGAATCCGCGCAGTCCGAGATGTCCGAGCGACCGGCCGTGCGCAGCACATCGTCGCAGCCGCGTCTGACGGTGCCGCCGCCTGCTCCGGAGCCGGAGCCCGAGCCGGCTGGCGAGCCGGATCCCACCGATCCGAAGGCACTGGTTGCACTGCTTCGTCAGCGTGTGCTTGAAAGCCCGGGCAGTGTACGGGCTCGTCTCGAGCTGGCGGAGTTCTATGACAGCCGCAATGAGTCGCTGCAGGCGCTCGAGCAGTACCAGGCCGCGGTTAGTGCGGACCCGGACAACCCGGCGATCCTGCTGCGACTCGCGCAGGCACTGACGAACGTGAACCGCTTTGATGAGGCCGAGCGCGAGCTGCGCCGCGGTCTGCGTATCGATCCCGACCACGGCGGTCTGCATCTTCAGCTCGGCACGATCAGCTATCGCCGCGGTCTGTACTCGCAGGCGGAGCAGGAATTGAAGCGCGCACTGGAGCTGCAGCCCGATGCTGCGAGTGCGTACATCTATCGCGGCGAGTCGCTGAACCAGCTCAGCCGCATCGATGAAGCGCTCGACATGCTGGAGCGCGGTGTCGCACTGGATCCGACCAATTCCCGCGCGTACTACATCATGGGAGTCCTCTACGACCGGAAGCGCCGTCCGCAGGAAGCCATGGCCATGTACCGGAGGGCGCGCGAGGTCGCAGGTACGTGATTTCCGTTCGGCTCGCGGATCTGGCAGAGGTCCGCGCCGCCGGCATCCTGCGTCCGGCATCGGCGGAATGGCAGGCGGTCACTCCCGCCATGCGCCGTCTCGAGATCGCGGCCGGTCCCACACTCGATGAGCACCTGACCCGGCTCGGCGAGCTGCCGGTCGGATCTGCCGCGATCACACCCGCCGGCGACCTCACCACCCCCTTCCTCGTTCACGGGATTGTCCGCTCCTATGACGAGCCGGTCTCTCCGGCGGGCGTTCGACGCGCGCTGCAGAACGGGCTGCGCCGCGCGGACGAGTGGGGACTCGATACGCTCGCCGCCGCGCCGTTCGGCACGGGCGCGGGAAACCTCGACGTCGACGAGGCCGCACGCCTCATGATCGACGTGCTGCTCGAGCACATGCAGACCGCGCGCTTCCCGCACACGGTCGAGATCGTCGTAGACTCCGATTACGAGCGCGATGCATTCGACCGCGCGCTCGCGGCAAACGCGCTTCCACTGCTCCACGACCCGCGCGATGGGGCGCAGGAAGACGCGCCGTCGTGAGGCGCAGGCAGATGGTCGGTGCCGCGGTCCTCGCCGGGTGGGCGGTGGTCATCGGAATGCACGTGCAGCGCGAGTATTTCAAGACGGCGGACCTGCTGCTCGAGGAAGGCGCGCGCACACTCGCACCGGGGCGCTACTGGTATTCCGTGCAGATGAACGGTGCTGCGATCGGCATCGGCTCGTCGAGCCTGGACACGGTTCAGGGCGGCTTTGCGTTCGAGGACGACCTCACACTGGACGTGCCCGCACTCGGAGAGCTGCACCGGTCCCGGGCCAGAACCACCATTACGCTCGCCTCCGATCTTTCACTTCGCAACTTCACGTTCGACCTCCAGTCGCAGATCGGCACGTTTGCCGTGCGCGGCGAGGCGCAGGCGGACACGACGATCGCACTGCGCATGAATGCCGGCGGCCGTGAGGAGACCACGAGCGTGCGCGCGGACCGCGGCCTGTTGCTGGACGCAGCGGTTCCGCTTCGTCTCGCTGCGGCAGGTGAGCTGGCGGTCGGGCGTGAGTTCACGGTGCGTGTGTTCGATCCGTCGGCCATGACCGCGCGCGACATGGCGATGCGCGTGACCGCGCGCGACACGATCGTCGTGCCGGACAGCGCGGCGCTCGATCCGGCTGGTCGATACGTCGCGACCAGATGGGACAGCATCCCTGCGTGGAAGCTCGAGCAGCGGTTCGGCGGCGTGGTGATCAGCACGTGGGTGGACGATGAGGGACAGATCGTGCGCGCGGAGAGCCCGCTCGGCTTTACGATCGAGCGCACATATTCCGAGCTGGCGCGCCAGGCGTGGCGCGACGGCCGCGCGAATGCGGCGTCAGGCGAAGGTTACGGCGCACTGATCCAGGGAACCGCCATCTCGAGCAATGTCGACATTTCGGATGTCGCTGAGCGCAGCGCGCTGCGCGTGCGGCTGGGCAACGTGGAGCTCGAGGGCTTCGACCTGGTGGGCGGCCGCCAGGCACTGCACGGCGACACGCTCGTGATCACGCGCGAAGCCACACTGCCGTCGCCCGGATACAGTCTCCCGTTCAGGGCGGGCAGCAGCGCCGACTCGGGCGCGATTGCGGAAATGCTGCAGCCCGAGCCGCTGATCCAGTCGAACGATCCGGCGATCGTCGCACAGGCCCGCCGCATCATCGGCAACACCACGGACCCCGTCGTGGCATCGCGCCTGCTCACGGACTGGGTCTACAACGAGCTGGACAAGGACATCACGCTGAGCGTGCCGAGCGCGCGCCAGGTGCTCGACGCAAAGCAGGGCGACTGCAATGAGCACACGGTGCTCTACATCGCACTCGCACGCGCGGTTGGCCTGCCTGCGCGCACCGCGGTCGGGCTGGTGTATCTGCGCGGACACTTCTACTACCACGCGTGGCCGGAAGTCTGGCTCGGCGAGTGGGTCGCTGTCGACCCGACCCTCGGGCAGTATCCGGCGGACGCGAGTCATCTGCGCTTCATCCTGGGCGGTCTTGCACGTCAGGTCGAGCTGATCCGTCTGATCGGTCGCCTGCAACTCGAGGTGATATGATCCGGCTGGAAGGCGTTACGAAGCGGTACGGGAAATTCACGGCCGTAAAGCCGCTCGACCTGCACGTCCGGCGTGGCGAGATGTTCGGCTTCCTCGGACCGAACGGCGCCGGCAAGACGACGACGATCCGCATGGTCGTCGGTGTGCTGCGGCCTACCGCGGGCAGCATCCGCATCGCAGGCGTGGACATGCTGAAGGACCCGATCGGCGCCAAGCGCAGCATCGGCTACATACCGGACCGGCCGTCGCTCTACGAGAAGCTCACGGGTGCTGAGTTCCTGCGCTTCGTGAGCGGTCTGTGGGGCCGCGACGGCGGGGAAGCGGACCGGCGCGCGGACGAGCTGCTCGAGCTGTTCGATCTCTCGCCGTGGAAGAACACGCTGGTCGAGAGCTACAGTCACGGCATGCGGCAGAAGCTGCTGATCAGCTCCGCACTCGTGCACTCACCCGACGTGATCATCGTGGACGAGCCGATGGTCGGTCTCGATCCGCGTGGCGCGCGTCTGATCAAGGACCTGCTGCGCACGTTCGTGGAGCAGGGCGGCACCGTCTTTCTTTCGACGCACACGCTCGAGGTGGCGGAAACGCTGTGCGACCGGATCGCGATCCTCAACAAGGGCGAGATCCGCGCGCTTGGTACGATGGCGCAGCTGCGCGCTGAGGCCGCCGCCGGCGCCGCGGGTCTCGAGGAGATCTTCCTCAAGCTGACCGGCGGCGAGGATGTGCAGGAGATCGTGGCGGCGCTGCGCCGGTCCGGGACGTGAAGACAGTACCCGTCGTCGGCAGTAGCGGGATCGGGACGTCAGGCAACTGGCGCGAGGCAGGTGTGCTTCACCTGCTCGGCCCCAAGTGGCGCATCGCCAGACGTCGCATGAAGGAAGACAGCGGCATTGCGCGCACGGTGACACTCGCGACCGTGGGCGGGCTGTTCTGGCTCGTACTGTTCGGCCTGGTGTTCCGCATGCTCGGATACTTCCGTGCAACGCCCGGCATCGGGGACCTGCTCGCGATGAAGCTGCTCGGGCTGATCCTGCTCGCCTTCCTGTCGATCCTGCTGCTCTCCAACATCATCACCGCACTGTCGTCGTTCTTCCTCGCGCGTGACCTGGAGCTTCTTGCTGCGGCGCCCGTCGATGGGTTGCGCGTGTACAGCGCGCGCTTCATCGAGACCATCGTCAACTCGTCGTGGATGATGGTGCTGGTGCTGATCCCGATTCTTACGGCGTACGGCGTGGCGTACCGCGCGGGCTTTGCGTTCATCGGCGTGACCGCGTTCGCGCTGGCCTGTTACCTCGTGCTGCCGGCCGTGATCGGCACGGTGCTGACGCAGGTGCTGGTCAATGTCTTCCCGGCCCGCCGCGCCCGCGACCTTCTCGCGCTCATGGCACTGCTCGGCGGCGCCGCGATGATCGCGATGTTCCGGCTGCTCAAGCCGGAGCAGCTCGCGCGGCCGGAAGGCTTCGCGAACCTGGTGGACTTCATCGGCGCCCTGCGCACGCCGCAGTCGATCTGGCTGCCGAGCGAGTGGGCCGCGCAGGCGATGCTCGCACCGCTCAACGTCGGTGACCGCCCGGGCGACTACTTCCCGCTGCTCCTGCTCGCGAGCACGGCCGCGGCGTTCCTCGTGTGCGGCGCGTGGGTTCATGGGCGATTGTTCGTCGAAGGATTCAGCCGCAGCCAGGAGGGCGCGGAGCAGAAG
>DASUXU010000073.1:0-8566 GCA_036377735.1 Longimicrobiales bacterium | reverse complement strand
CTCCTCCATGTCCGACTCGATGAAATCGAGCAGTTCGACCCCGGACTTCGTCGCGATCGCGCGCTCGAGCGCGGCGAGGGACTGGCGGACGTGCTCGATGAGTGCGGCCGGGATCGCAGCATCCGTCGGGATCGCATCGGATCCGCCGCCCGGAGGCGTCCAGGCCGGACCGCCTTCCGGTGGCGGCGGAATGAAATTACCGCGGTCGAGCACCGTCTCGATTGCATCCCGAATGAGCGGGTCGGATCTGCCGAGGGCGTCAAGGAGACCAGCGCGGCTAGCACTGGACGCGAGCATGGGAGTCACGTCAACGAACAGTCGCCCGCCGGCTTCAGCCATCGGCCGCGGTGTCGTCATCTGCCAGAACGAAAGGCCCAGCGGCTTGAGCGGATCCGTCATCATCTGCTGATGGCCGACCGATACGTAGACGTGGTTTCCGCTGTCGCCCGAAGAAGGAACCGGAAAGAGCGTAGTGATCGGCCGGCTCTGCACGATCTGGAAGTCCCCATCAGCTAGACACCACTCGATGTCCTGCGGCTGGCCGAAATGCTGCTGGATCCGCCGGCAGAGCGCGGCGAGGCGCAGCACCTGCACCTGCGTAAGTGCCGCACCGTGATTGCTGACGGGATTCGACTCGACGACCGCGTCGTCGCGCACGCGCCACATGTCGGGATTCACATGACCCGCAACCAGCGCCTCGCCGATACCACGGACGGCGTCAATAACAGTGATCCTGCGGTTGCCGGTGATTGGATCCGCCGTGAACACGACGCCGGATGCATCGGCATCGACCATCTGCTGCACGACGACTGCCATCGCAACGCGACCGTGGTCGAAGCCGTTGCGCATGCGGTATGTCACGGCCCGCTCGGTGAACAGCGAGGCCCAGCACCGGCGAATGTGCCGCAGAACCGATTCGACACCGCTGATGTTCAGGAACGTGTCCTGCTGACCCGCGAATGAAGCATTTGGCAGGTCTTCTGCCGTCGCACTCGAGCGCACGGCAACACGCGCGTCACTGCCGAGTGCGGCATATGCCGCGGAAATGGAACGCGAGAGATCGTCGGGAAGCGCAAGTGGGTCGATGGACGCCCGGATGCCGTCGCATACAGCACGAATGACGGAGTGATCGTCCGCATGCAGCCGTGAGAGCTGCTCGAGGCCCGAACGAACAACGGGCGCCTCCGCCACCACACGGCGGAAGGCGCCCGTCGTCACGCAGAACCCCGGCGGGACGCGGATGCCGGTCATCCGCGTCAGCTCGCCGAGGTTGGCGCCCTTGCCGCCCGCGACCGAAGCCTGCGAGCGATCGATGTCCTGCAGGTCCAGCACGTATCCCCTCATGCGGGCGCGCTGCTGCAAGTCGCGGGCGCGCGCCGGATCAATCGCCCGACGCGCCGCCCTTCAACGCGCGGTGCACCCTCTCGTTCTCGATCCAGGGCTTCCGCTCGAAGTAGCTGTTCGTCATCTCTCTCACCTGCCCGGACAGCAGCAGCAGGGCAATGAGGTTCGGGAAGATGACGATGCTGAGGAAGACGTCGCCCAGTGACCAGATCGCGCTCAGCGACGCGACCGCGCCGACCACGTGCATGATTACGTACACCACGCGATAGGGCATTACCGCCTTCGGCCCGAAGACGTAGTGCGCACAGCGGTCGCCGTAGTAGCTCCACGAAATCGCCGTCGAGATCGCGAACAGCAGCACGCCGATGATCACGATGAACTGACCGAACGAGCCGGGCAGCCCTTTCTGGAATCCCAGCATCGTGAGCGGCGCACCGGTCTCGACCGCGTCACCGTACAGAGTCGTATACGTTCGGCCATCCGGTGACGTCGCCTGCGCTGTCGCAGGATTGATCGTGCCCGTGAACGGCTGCGTCTGGGCAGCGTCCGTGTAGAAGCGATCGACGCGCACCTCGTGCCAGCCGAAGCGGGCGTCGCCCGGATTCGCGATGACCGGCTCGCCGTTCTGGATCCTGAACTCTGCAGGTGCGTCCACACCGCGGCTGATCTTGCCGTCCGGCATGTCGGCGACCCACGTGACATCGCCGCTGTTGAGCGCGAGCTCACTCGGGTGCTTGTCGTCCCACACACCCGTCATGATGATGACCAGGCCCGTCATCGTGCAGATCACCAGTGTATCGATGAACGGCTCGAGCAGTGCGACGACGCCCTCCGACACCGGCTCGTCCGTCTTCGCCGCCGCGTGCGCGATCGGCGCAGAACCCTGGCCGGCCTCGTTCGAGAACAGGCCTCGGCGAACGCCCCACATCAGCGTCACGAGCAATGCACCCATGCCTGTGCCTGCCGCGCCCGCCGTCGGATTGAATGCTTCACGGAAGATGAGTCCGAAAGTCGGCAGGATGCTGCCCGCGTTCATGAAGATCACGATCAGTGCGCCGCCAACGTAAATCGCCGCCATCAGCGGTGCGAGAATGCCGGTGACCGCACCGATGCGCGTGATGCCGCCGACGATCACAGCACCAACGATCGCGGCGCTGATGATGCCCGTCACGAGCGGCGAGATGCCCCACTGGGACTGCATGGTGTCGGCGAGGGTATTGGCCTGGATCGCATTGCCGGTCATCAGCGCGGTGATGCCCAGCAGTACGGCGAATGTCATCGCCATCCAGCGCCAGCGCGGGCCGAGACCGCGCTCGATGTAATACATCGGGCCGCCGGACACCGTGCCTTCCCACTTCTTCGCATCGCGGTCGGGCCCCTCGACGTGACGGTAGCGCTGCGCCAGCGTCACTTCCGTGTACTTCGTCGCCATGCCGAGGAACGCCGTCATCCACATCCAGAACAACGCGCCCGGACCGCCGAAATGCAGTGCGATGGCCACACCGGCAATGTTGCCGATGCCGACCGTCGCGGAGAGCGCTGTCGACAGCGCCTGGAAGTGGGAGACGTCGCCCGGCTCGTTGGGGTCGTCGTATTTACCGGACGTGACCGCGAAGCCATGGCCGAGCCGGCGAAGCTGGATGAAGCCGAGGCGCAGCGTGAGGAACAGGCCGCTGCCGAGTAGCATGATGACCGCAAGGGGTATCGACTCGCCACCGATCGTCGGGCCGAAGTTCGCTATCGGCTCCAGGACGTGCAGCAGCTTTTCCGCGCCGGCTTCCAGTGCGCCGACAAATCCGCTCTCCAGGATCACTCATCACTCCGTGTCAGGGTCATATCAAGGCCGCTCGCGGCCAGAGGGGCGGGATTATGGGGTCGTAGGGCGGTCCGGACAACCCGAAACCACCGTCGCGGCGGGCCAGATGCGGCTTTGTGGAAGAAAGTACTTGACGAGGACGGGAAGGGGCGCTATCCTCGAGACATGAGCAACCATGGAGCCGCTGCACGGCGTCACGACGCCGCAGAGGAAACCCCGCTTCCGCAGGGACGGACCGCGGCCGGCAGGCAGAAGAGCCCGGTCCAGCTCGACCGCGTCATCCACGAGCGCGTCCGCCTTGCCATTGTCAGCGCCCTCGCCAGCGCGGACTCGCTGACGTTCAATGAGCTCAAGGATCTGCTCGACCTGACCGACGGAAATCTCAGCGTGCACGCGCGCCGCCTCGAAGACGCGGGCTTCATCGCGTGCGAGAAGTCGTTCGTCGAGCGGGCGCCGCGGACGTTGTACCGCCTCACGAAAGCCGGGCGCATCGCGCTCGACGAATACCTCAATCACATGGAATCCCTGATCCGCTGGGTGCGGGAAAAGTAGTCGCGAACAGCGATTGCTGCGTTTTATTACGGAGGCTGACTTTATGTCACAAAGTTTGCACGAACCGGCCGGCGTGCCACGACACACCGCGATCATCATGGACGGCAACGGACGGTGGGCGACGGCGCGCGGGCTGACGCGGAGTGCCGGACATTCCGCCGGTGCGACGGCGGTGCGGCGCACGATCGAGTCCGCGCCGGGCCTCGGCATCCGCGCGCTCACGCTCTACGCATTTTCCGCGGACAACTGGCAGCGTCCGCGCACCGAGGTACAGGCTCTGATGAAGCTGCTGGGCAGCTATCTGCGCGATGAGACGTCGCGCTGCATCGAGCAGGGCGTCCGTCTCGAGGTAATCGGCCGTCGCGACCGCCTGCCGCTTGCACTGCGCACAGCCATAAGCGCCGCCGAGCGTGCGACGGCATCCGGGCGCACGCTGGATCTCCGCCTCGCCATCGACTACTCCGCGCGCGAGGGGATTGCGCGCGGTGAAGCACCGATTCCCGACGTCGACCTGTTGATCCGCACGGGCGGCGAGCAGCGCCTGAGCGACTTCCTCCTGCGCGAATGCGCGTACGCGGAGCTCTACTTCACGCCGACGCAGTGGCCCGATTTCGACGGCGACGCGCTCGCCGCCGCGGTCGCGGAGTTCGGTCATCGCCAGCGGCGATTCGGTGGACTGACGGCGGTGGCATCATGAGTGCGCGCGTAACGAACAGTGGCTCTTCGGACAGTGCGTCTTCGAACAGTGCACAGAGCGGTGTCGCACGGGTGCCGGGTAGCCTGCGGGATCACGCACTGCCGGCAGCGCTGCTGCTCGGCTTCCTGGCAGACCAGGTGCTGCGGGCGCCGGGCCGTCCCGCACTGAACATCACGCTGTGGGCCCTTGCCGCGACCGCGCTGCTGTGGATCGTGTCCCGCCGTCGTGCGGCGCCAGTCTCACGCGAAACGTGGGGGCTCGTGCTTGGCGCCGTCGCATGCAGCGTACTGCTGCTGTTCCGCGACGCCGACGCGCTCGCCGTGTTCTGCATGTTCTCCGCCGTGCTGCTTCTGGGTCTCGCAGCCGGGCGTGGCGGGAGCGCGTGGGCCGTGCGGGCGCACATCGTGGATGTCGCGGCGTCTGCCATTCGGGTCGGCCTGTTCATCATCACGGGCCCGCTCGGCTGGCTGCGCGGAGAGCCGCAGCCGGTGCCCGGCCGACCGCTGACACCTGCACCAGCGACCCGCTCGTGGCGGCGGAGCTCGCGCGTGGTCGTGCGCGGCACCGTCATGGCGCTGCCGCCGCTGCTCCTGCTCGGTGCGCTGCTGATGTCTGCGGATCCCGTGTTCGACCACATCCTCCGCAACGCATTCTTCTTCGACGTCGATACGTTGCTCGAGCACGTCGCCGTCGCATGCGTCATTGCCTGGCTCACGAGCGGCTACATGCGCGCTTTCCTGGTCGACGACGCCTCCGTGATGGCGCACGCTGCCGTCCCGCGACCGGCGATCGCGCCGTCAGAGATCGCGTTCGCCTTGTCGCTGCTGAATGTGCTGTTCATCGCCTTCCTCGTGGTGCAGGTGCGGTACCTGTTCGGCGGTGCGGAGCTGGTACAGGTGACAGCGGGGTTGAGCTACGCCGACTACGCACGGCGGGGCTTCTTCGAGCTCGTCGCCGCCACCGCGCTTGTCGTGCCCGTGCTGCTGATTGCGGAATGGGCGGCTGCCGAGGATGCGTCACGCCGGCGTGCGCTGCGCATCGCGGCGACGGTGCTTGTCGTCCTTCTCGGTGGCGTGCTGGCATCGGCGGCGTATCGCATGAAGCTGTACCAGGACGCCTACGGCCTCACCGAAGACCGCCTTTACGGCAGTGTGTTCATGGTGTGGCTGACCTTCCTGCTCGTATGGCTTGCTGTGACGGTCCTGCGGGGCAGGCGGCGAGGATTCGTGTTTGCGGCGGTTGTCGGCGGCCTCGCGTGCATCGTCGCATTGCATGTACTGAATCCGCATGCGATGATCGCGCGCGTGAATCTGGCACGGGCCGCGGCCGGTTCCGAGTACGACGGCCGTTATCTCACCACGCTCAGCGCTGATGCGGTTCCGACGCTGATCGCGCGAATGCCTCGCCTGCCCGCTGCTGAGCGCTGTCGCGTCGAGGAAATGCTGGTGAAGCGCTGGAGCGGTGACCGACCCGGCGGCTGGCTCGCCTGGAATCTCGGCGACGCGCGCGCACGAAGACTGGTGCGCGGCATGGCCGTCACGCCAGATTGCGGAGTGGTTGCCATGAAGTGATGCCCGTGCCCGGAGAGGATCGTCTCGTGACACTGCGCGCTGCTGCCGTTCTCGCGATGGCGATCCTGCCCACCGGCTGCATGAGGGCGTACAACTACGGCCCGTCCGAACCGCGCTACGCGGGATCGTTCGCGGACACCGCAGCACGCGGCGCCACGCCCGAGCGCATTCGCATCGTTTCCTTCAACATCGCGTTCTCGCGGCAGATCGACAGCGCCATCGTCGTTCTGCGTGAGCCGGCGCTGCGGGATGCCGACGTTCTGCTCCTTCAGGAGATGGACGCGCCGGGCACCGAACGCATCGCGCGCGCCCTGCACATGAACTACGTGTACTATCCAGCGACGCGACACCCGAAGAACGGAAACGACTTCGGCAATGCCGTCCTGACGCGCTGGCCGATTACTGCCGACCGCAAGATCCTGCTTCCATACCTTGCCGTCCTCGGCGCCACACGCCGCACAGCGACCGCCGTCACCATCCAGCTCGGCAGTCTCCCCGTGCGTGTGTACTCCGCACACCTCGGCACCGTCGTCAACGTGTCGCCCCGACAGCGGCGTGAGCAGCTCGCCGCAATTCTCGACGACGCCGCGCCGTTCGATCGTGTCATCGTCGGCGGCGACATGAACGACCCGGTCGTCGGCAGTCTGGCCGTCGAGCGCGGCTATTCATGGTCGACCCGCACCGGGCCGCGCACCGCGATGGTATCCCGCCTCGACCACATCTTCCTCCGCGGCCTCGCCCCCGCTCGCATCGCCGGCGCCGGCACCATCACCGACAATCACCACGCCAGCGACCACTTCCCCATATGGCTCCTCGCCGACGTCTACTAACCTTACGGACCACCCTTCGGAGTGTCGGAATTGCTCCATTCAGCCATGGTGGCGCCCCAGGCTCATAGCTATATCCGTCCAGCTCGCGCAAAAGGGCGGAGTCGAGCGATTGGGCAATGGAGATTTTCGCGATTTTCGCGGATGGACGGAGGCGTGCGCCTCCCATTTGAGTTGCACGACGTCGTTTACAGAGGAGCGCCACTCGGAGCATGTGCAGAAGAGTCAACTCCGAAGCATCGAAGGGTGGTCCGGGATGTGCAAAACGGCGTGCGGGCACATCAACCGCAAGCAGGAGCAGCACGATGACACGCAAGCGCGAGACAATCGAGCCGAACGAGGGCGACAAGCGGTATATCCGTCGCGACGAGAATGGCCGGTTTACGGAAGACCAGGTGGACGTGGGCCGCTCGCTGTCGCAGGACCGCAAGCAGCAGTCGAAGACCAGGGTCGAGCCGGGGCAGGGCGACAAGGGCGACCGCTAGAACTGCGGAAAACGCACTCACCAGCGCCGTAGCGGTCACCAGCGCAACGACGCACCAGACGTACCGGGCCACAGTAATCGGGACTGCGAGACCACCTCGCAGTCCCGAAGTTTTTGGCGCGCCTCAAACAGACGGACACAAACAAGCCACTGTCGCCATGACTTTCGTGAAGGCACACACCGCTCTACCTTGCGGGCCTGAGCGAAATCGTGGAGGACGACTGAGATGAATGGTGAAGTGTCGCGCAGCCGCGCAGGTCTTCTGGCTGTCGCCGTGGTGCTGGCGGGCTGCAGCTCGGCCACGTCCGCGCCGCAAACCGGCCCCGGCGCACCCCAGTCCGGGCCGGCCCCACAGGCGCAGACAGCGGACGCTCCAAGCGTGACGCTCGCAGCGGGCGCCGGCGTCGTGGGTGCAGGTTCCGCCGGCGCGATCAAAGCAGCGGAAAAGGCGGCGATGGCGTACACGCAGGCCGACGTCGACTTCATGACCGGCATGGTGCCGCACCACGCGCAGGCGATCGTCATGTGCGGCTGGTCTGAGTCGCATGGCGCGCGCGCGGACGTCGCAAGACTGTGTGATCGCATTGTCATCTCGCAGCGCGACGAGATCCGGATGATCCGGAAGTGGCTCGGCGAGCGCAGCCTGCCGGTCCCGGACTCGCTCTCCACCAAGCACGTGATGAACATGAACGGCATGTCGCACGTGATGCTGATGCCCGGCATGATGACGGACGAGCAGATGGCTGCGCTCGACCGCGCGCGCGGGCCCCAATTCGACTACCTGCTTCTCACCGGCATGATCCGCCACCACCAGGGTGCGATCGACATGGTGAAGGAGCTGTACACGCATCCGAACGCGGGACAGGAAGACACGCTGTTCCGCTTCGCGTCGGATGTCGCCGCCGATCAATCCGCAGAGATCGACCGGATGCAGCTCATGCTGGAAACGGTTCCGCGCTGACGCGCGAAGCCGACGCGTTCACTCCTCCAAGGCGAAGCTGATGACACTTCCCAGCTCTTCCAACATCCGATATGCGACGTCGTTCGGCGCCGCGCTGCTGATCGCGCTCTCGGGCTGTTCGCCCCAGCAGGGCGCAGTGCCGGCCGGTCCCGCGCCGTCCGCCGCGATGTCGCTGGCCAACTCGCCGGCGCTGCAGTATCCGGCGAGCGCAAAGGCGCCGTCGCCCGATCTGCGCATCGGCCTCTCCTCCGGCTACCAGGATGCCGGCGAGGCGATCTGGAACATGCAGCTGGTATCGCACGTGCCGCCGTCGA
>DASUXU010000072.1:0-2208 GCA_036377735.1 Longimicrobiales bacterium | reverse complement strand
GCTGGGTTGGGCCCGCCGTCGCTGGCCGTCGTATTCTCCGACCAGCTCTGGCGAGGTCTCGCCGCAGCGAACTCGTCATGCCCGCGAAGGCGGAGACCCAGCGCGGGTCGCGAGCCGCGTTGCGGAGGGCAGCGCTTTTCCGCGCGATCGACGTGGACGCGACGATCGGGTCATCCGTGCGCCGCGTGTACGCCTGAACGTTCAGAGCCGACTCGCCTCATTCGATTTGGAAACTGCTTCGCAACCCGGAAAAGCACTGCTCCGGCTGATATGGAATGACCTTGTCAAGTCATACTCCGTGGCTCGCGATCGCGAGCAGCGTCAGCCTGCTCGCACGGGTGCCTCCGACCGCGGGACGGGCGCGAGGTCCAGGGGCGCCAACGGCGCCGCCCGAAGGGCGCGAAGCCCTGGACGTCGCGCCCGTCCCGCGGTAGGTCGCTGTCGTGCCGCGAAGACGGCGGATGTTCGAGGACTCTTCGACGACGAGTCACGCTGAAATCCGGTGATTACCTCGGGGTCCGAGGCAGAGCACACATGACAGTGGTTCGTCGGGAGGACAGGCAGTCTTACCACGCGAATTAGGACACCAGGTCCGTATCGCACCCGGAGCTCGCCGATCCTCGCAATCGTGCCTCTGGTCATCCGCCATCTTCGCGGCTCGGCAGCGGGCCGCAGCTTCAGTTCACTCCTGTGCGCATGGCACGTGACTAATTGAGCGCCCGTTCCGGTTGCAACGCGGCCCACACGAAGCCCACGAGCTCACGTGCGATCGCCACGACGATTTTCGGTGTCGGCTTGTGGTGCAGCGCCAACTGGCCGAAGCGACGACACAAACGTTGCTGCGCTTTGTCGGCAATCGCGATCACGCGTCCGGGCTGGCCATGGCGACGCCGCGCCAACGCGAGTCCGACGGCCGGACGGTGTTGATAATGCCACGCGGCTTCGACCAACAGCCGTCGGACCAAGGTATTGCCGGTGCGCGTGATGCGGCCCCGGCGGTGGCGCTCGCCGCTGGAGTCCTCGCCCGGCACCAATCCGAGGTACGCCATCAGCGCGCGCGGCGTCCGAAACCGCTGAAAATCGTGCAGCTCGGCCACGATCATGATCGCCGTCAAGGTGTCGATGCCGCGGAAGCACCGCAACCACCCGACGGGTTCCTGAAACGGCGCCGTGTGCGCAATCTCCGTCAAGCTGGCATCGAGTTCCTGCAGCCGGGACTCGAGCTGATCGATCGCGAGGAGATAATCCGCCACCACGATCCGTTCGGCGGCCTGTGTCCACGCCAGGTGATCGATCCACCGCCGATGCGCGCGCGTCCAGTGACGTCCGTTGTAGTGAAGGCCACGCCGCAGCAACAGCTTTCCCAAGCGATGGCGACAGCGATGCAGATCTTCCCGGACGTCATCGCGGGCGCGGCACAAATCCCGAACGGCCTCGTCCTCCGGCGTCGGCGGACGGACGACGGTCAGCAGGCCCGCGCGGCCCAGTTCCACCAGCTTGCGGGCATCGCGTCGATTCGTTTTGACCCGCTCGCCCGGCTTGCGGGGAATCAGCGCCGGCGCCACCACGTCGCACTGCACGCGCGGCGTCGTCATCCATCGCTGGAGCGTGTAGCCGCACGGGCCCGCTTCGTAAAAGATGCGGACCGACCCCGGCGTCTCGCGCTCGAGCTTTCTCACGAGCCGACGGACCGTCGTCGCATCGTTCGCGACCTGCCACGTGGTGGGGACCATTTGAAGCCCGCTCAGCATCGCGATGAACAGATCCTTCTTGTGCGCATCAATGCCGACGTACGTAGTAAGCTGTTCCACGACCGGCTCCTTTCGTCTGCGGCTCTCGCGCCGCGAGGCGCTAACCCGCGACTACAGTGGCACAGACCACCCTTGTCGCGTGCGACAGCACGACGACGTTACGATCGTGAGCCGGTCATTCCATATTGTCTTACCGTCATCAGAACGCGGCGCCTCGCCATTCAGGACTCGGCGCCCTGTCGTTGGCCTGCGCAGCGCTTTTCGTGAGTCATAACGGCTTGCTCCGCAACTGTTTCCAAATCGAACGAGGCGAGCCGGCTCACTGTCCGAGCGGTCGCGGTGCACGGATGGCCCGATCGACGCCCCCTAGGAGTCGCGTGAACGGTGGACGTTCACGAGCCGGCTCGCGAATCTATCGAGCATCCAGCTTCCTGCCTGCGTCCAGGTTGTCGAAGCT
>DASUXU010000071.1:0-17079 GCA_036377735.1 Longimicrobiales bacterium | reverse complement strand
CAGCGTAAGCCGTGCGTGCGCCTCGTCCAATCAGGCGATCACGTCCGCAGCGGACAGCATCGCGCTCGGAAATGCCGACGTAATCGTCGCCGGTGGCGTCGAGGTTCTGTCCGACGTCCCGATGCTTCTGTCAAAGCGCCTCCGCAATGCACTGCTCGCAGCATCGAAGGCGAAGTCGATGCCGGCACGGCTGCGCGCTCTCTCCGGAGTTCGACCGCGAGACCTCGCCCCCACCACACCGGCGATTGCCGAGCCGTCGACAGGCGAATCGATGGGCGAGAGTGCGGAACGCATGGCGAAGGAGAACGGCATCACGCGCGAAGCACAGGACCGCTGGGCTCTGCGCTCGCACCGGCTCGCTGCACAGGGCACGGCGGACGGGCGGCTGAAACATGACATCGTACCGACCTTCGTGCCACCGAAATTCACCGAATCGCTCGATCACGACAACGGCGTGCGCCAGGACACGTCGCTCGACAAGCTCGCATCGCTGAAGCCGGTCTACGACAAGCGCTACGGCACTGTCACGGCCGGCAACGCGTCGCCGCTTACGGATGGCGCATCGGCCGTGCTGTTGATGGCCGAGGACCGTGCGAAGTCGCTCGGCCTCGAACCGCTCGGCTTTATCAGGAGCTTCGCCTACAGCGCACTGGCCCCGACCGATCAGCTTCTGCAGGGTCCTGCCTATGCGACGCCGGTCGCGCTCGACCGCGGCGGCGTGACCATGAAGGACATCGGACTCTGGGAGATGCACGAGGCCTTCGCCGCCCAGGTCCTGTCCAACCTCCAGGCGCTCGACTCCGACACGTTCGCCCGTGAGAAGCTCGGCCGCGACCGGAAAGTCGGCCTCATCGACGAGGACCGCATCAACGTCATGGGCGGGAGTATCGCCATCGGCCATCCGTTCGGCGCAACAGGCGCCAGGCTCCTGATGACGCTGCTCGGTGAGATGCAGCGGCGGGATGTCGAGCAGGGGCTGATCACCGTCTGCGCCGCCGGCGCGCTCGGCCATGCCATGGTGGTGGAACGCTGAACATTTCTGCCTGGTAACGAGAGGAAACCGATGGCCGGTGCATCCGGATCACCCACATACACCCTGGACCACATCTGTCTGGCCGTGCGCAGACTCAAACCGGCGCGCGAGATGCTCGAGAAGATGTTCGGTTACGAGCCGCGGACCGAGCCGGTCGAAAACACCCGGCAGAAGGTCATCGTACAGTTCATGAGGAAGGCTGGGTCGATCGACATCAAGCTCATCGAGCCGAGCTCGCTGGAATCACCGCTGATCGAGTTCATCAGGCGCAGCGGTGGCGGACTGCATCATCTGGCCATGCGAACCGAATCCGTCGCGGATGCAGTGGCGGACCTGGAGGCGAAACGCGCGAGGATCGTCGCGCGACCCGAGCCGGGCGAGGCCTTCGACGACGCCGAGATCGCGTTTGCGGTGGTAGGGATGGGCTTGAACGTCGAGCTTATCGACACCGACACCCGTCGGGCCGAGCACCCGCCCGAATGAAAAAAGCCTGAATGGAAAAAGCACCAGTGCCAAACGCGGCGCTGGTGCTTTTTCATGCCCGGGGAGGGCGCGTAATCAGACTGCTGCTGCTGTCTCGTCCTTGACCTTCTTCTTGCGACGGCGTGCGGCTGCGATACCGGCCAGGCCAGAGCCGAGCAGAAGCGTCGTAACCGGCTCGGGCGTGACGGTCGTCGGCGGGCTCTCGGCCTTCACCGACAGCTGGTAACCCGCGCCGACCTGCTGGCCGTGGAACGCGAAGGTCGCGTTGCTCAGGTTGACGTTCTGCAGGCCCGAGAACGTGAACTGCACGTATGCGTTCTCCGGATACGTGTTGCATGTCTGCACGTGGTTCTGGTTGCCCGCCTGGTCAGGATTCCAGCAGCCCACGATGCCCTGCTTGTGACCTTGGTCCGTGTCCGCGCCTGTGTCATAGACCTGCAGCGAGTTTGCCGATGCGTCCGTGCCCCACTTCGCCAGCGTCGAGGACACGTTGCTGTTGTTGACGTACGTGGCAACCGCACGGGCGCCGGTCGGGGCAACCGTATACTGGACGCCGCGCAGGCCCACTGCGGTGATCGTGTGCCAGCCGCCGAACTCCGACGCGTACGTGTCGATGTTGTTGCTCGCGCCCGTGGAATAGCCGTTCATATTCCACACCCGCATGACCAGGTTCGGGCCTTCCATGAAGACCTCAGCGCTCGCGCATGCGCGCATCGCACCCGGACTGCAGATGTTGTAGAACGAGATCTGCGCGCTTGCCGGGGCTGCCGCGCCCAGGAGTGCGATTGCTGCCGCGCCTGCGAACATCCGAATGCGATTCATGACTCCCTTGGTGTTCCGCTATTTACGGGTCCGGCGCCACGCCGTTACGCCCGCTGTTACAAAACCGGCTCCGAAGACCACGCCCATCAGGACGGTCCGTACGATCGACTTGTAGATCCCGGGCAGCACTTCCGGCGGACTCATCCGGACGGCCAGCGGGATATTCGTGGCATACAGCAGCATCAGTCCGACAATCACGGCCGCCAGCATCAGGCACATGACCGCGATTGCACGGGTCCGCTTTACGAATCCCTTCGCCAGGCCGGCACCGGCCATGAGAGCGAGGCCGATGGTAAAGACCGGGAGACTCGAAAATGCGGCATCGACCGCGGCGAACTCCCAGGTCGGCTCGCCAAAATGGCCGGGATAGAACACCAGCGCGAAGTCGGCCAGTCCGATAATCGCCAGAACCACCCCGAACCGACCCAGGACGGTCCAGCCCGCCATCTGACCGGTGGCCGAACCGGCAGGCGAAGGTGTTCTCGCCGCCTGCGGTGTCAGAACCTTCCCGCCACCTCCCCCGATGGTACTCAAACAGTACCGCCGCTTATATGCATCGAATCCCCATTTGCAGGACCCCTGCCACCGGAGCGGTCGCCGTCCTGCGAAAAAATTTGTCTGTGTCCCAACGTTTTATCCGAACCGCCCGGCGCGACTGCGCGGCGATAGTGTGGCGCCGCTACAACGGTACACACCGAATCAGCGGACCCGCCGCAACAGGTGACGCAGCAGGTTGAGCCGCAGAATCAGCGGACGCGCGCCTCGAACACGGCCCACTGGATCGTGGCCGCGTCCTGCGTTGCCAGGCCCGGGCGGCCGGAGGCGTACCGGTCGCCAGGGCCCTCCACTGTCCAGGCCGCGGGCTCTGCCGTACCGCGCGCCCAGACCCGGCCGCGCACCGTCGTGCCGACTGCCTCGAGCCGCACCGAGTACCAGGTATCTTCGGTCCATGTGAAGTCGAACGTATCGAGCTCCGTATACACACCTGCCACGAACGTGGCGAGCACAATGCCGCGCGTGCCATTCGCGCGCTGCTCGAACGCGAGCTGATAGCCGCCCTCATCGGCGGCCGTGCCGGAGATCCTGACCGCGGCCGCGCCGACGATCTGGTTGAGGGACGTATCGTTCAGTGCGCGCACGCGGAACTCGGTGTAGACCTCCTGGTCCGCGATGTCGGCGAAGCCGTCGTATGCGAATGCGCGCTGCTCGCGCGGTCTGGTGTTCGGCACGGCAGAGGACCACTGCAGCAGACGTCCCTCGAGAGACGCCGCATCATCCACCACGAAGAACAGGTTGCTCCGATCCCAGCGCGTGGTCCAGCCGGCGGGCATCTGACCGCTGACGTACTCGCGCCAGGTCGTGCGGAAGAACACCGGCGGTGAGGGTGCGGCAGTGATGACGAGCTCGGCAAGTGTGCGCGGCTTGAGGTGCCAGAACGTGCCGGTCGCATATGGCACCAGGACGCCGCGCAGATTCGCCATTGCACCGATCTGATAGGCACTGCCCGTAAATCCGACATCGGCGTCCAGGATCACGGTGAGCGCCCCGCTGCCATCATTGATGCCGAGCTGCGTCTCGCCGGTGGGCAGCGTCTGGACGTTCGTGATGCGTCCGGCGACGCGAACCTGTCCAGCATCGCGGCTGCCGCCATCCGCGAGCGTTGCCGTCATCGTGGATACGGAATCGAGCGCGGGGAGTCCGGCGCCGCTGCGCAGCACTGCGTGCGACGTGCCGAGCAGAACAGGCTGACCGTTACGGATGCCGACCGTGCCCAGCACCCGGATGCTGTCCCCTGTGAAGATTGCGGACGACGGCAGTCTCGTGATCCGGATCGAAGACCCGCCGCCGGCCAGGTGCACTGTGGAATCGCCAAATGTTGACCAGCCGTTCAACGCAATGCCATGCACGAAGACGGTCTTACCGGGTGCGAGCGCGCGCGCCTCGGCGATGGTCACAGTGGGGAATGTGGCGAACAGGTCGCTCGGCCCGCGCGAATACAGGCGCCAGGTTCCGCCGCCGGTCGGCACGAGTACGCCCGATGCGCGCAGCAGCGCGCCCGGGACATAGCTCCCAGCGCCAAGGCCAGTGCCGGCCGCCACCACGACGTCCACGCGGCCGCTGCCGTCGTCCGTCGCAAGAATGAGATCTCCGCCTGGCGCCGTTTCGGATCCCTGGATCGTACCGCTGATCAGGACCTGGCCGGCGTCGCGCGTGCCACCCGCTGCATTCGCGGCGGTGGCGGTGGAGACGGAGTCCGGCGCCGGGAGTCCCACATCCGGCCGGAGCACGCTCGCGTTCACGCTGGTCAGGACGGGCTGACCGTTGCGGACGGCAACTGTACCGACGAGACGCACACTGTCCCCGGCGAGCGCCGCACCGGTCACGCGCACGGAGCGCAGCGCACCCGTGGCATCCTGGACATGAAGGGTCGAGTCACCGAACGCGTTCCACCGTGTGAGTGCGATACCGTCCAGGAACACGCGCCGGCCGAGCTCGCTCGCCCGCACCTGTGCGACGGTCAGTGTTACGAACGTCAGCTGCACTTCAGCGCGATCGCGCGGCTTGAGGTTCCACCCGCCCGCGGCGCGCGGAACCAGGATACCGGACGCGCGCAATGTCGCACCCGGCGTATAGACTGCAGGATCGAACGTGACGTTCGCATCCAGCACGACATCGACACTGCCGGAGCCGTCGTTCACGGTGATGACGCGGTCGGCACCGGCGCGTGTGGTGTCCATGATGACACCCGCGACGCGGGCCTGCCCGTTCGCACGCGCGCCAGCAGCGGCGGTTGCTGCCGCGGCCGTGGTGATCGAATCGATTGCGGGAAGGACCCGCCCGCCGCTGAGAACGCGGACAGTCGCGTCCACGAGCGCTGGCCGGCCGTTGTTGGTGCCGATCGTGCCGAGGAGCCGCACGCTGTCACCCTGTGCCACTGCCGATGGCGCGACGCGTACGGCGCGCAGCGCGCCGGTATTGTCGATGATATGGAGAGTGGAGTCACCGAACACACTCCAGCCGTTCAGTGCGAGTCCCTCGACGCTGACGCGCCTGCCGAGCACGGCCTGCTCGGCGGCGGTGACCGTAATGACCGGATATCCGAGCCGTATCTGCCGTACAACCGTGTCACCGACGGCCAGCGTGAACGTCGCGTTGTCGATGCCCAGGACCGCAATGCTGTCCCCGGCAGCACTGCTGTTCGCAACCAGGCGGTAACGGCCTACGGGGATGTCGGGAATGATGAACGCGCCGACATTGTCGGTGGTCGCACTCCCAACCGTGTCCGCCGTACCATCACGGACCACGGCGGCGACAACACCGACGACAGGGCTGTCGAAACGAAGATCGAGGAGGCCATCACCGTCGGCGTCGAGATATGCGATGCCGCGCGCGACACCGGTCGTATCATCGAGGTCTATGACGTTGCCGCCGCTCGATTCACAGCCGGCGAATGCCGCGGCTGCAAGAATGCACAGAAAAAGGCGCGTACGCATACGCTCTACCAGTCGAGAGAAATACCAAGTCTGAAGAAACGCTTCGACGCTGCGCCTGCGCGCCCCCTGCCGAAGTTCGGATTTGCAACCAGCGGCACGGACACCGTGCCGTCCGTCTCCGACACGCTGCCCGCCGGATCAACGATATAGAGCGCCGCGTCCGGTACGTCGATGCGGGTATCGAGAACGTTCAAGGCGTCCAGCACCACGGCCGCTTTAAGACCGGTGCCGCGCAGCACGTCGAGCCGCAACCGGGCGTCGATCGTGTGCGTGCTCGCGGCACGACAGGAGTTACGCTCCGCGAACGCGCCAGCCTTCAGACACGACCAGGTGGACATCAGCGCATCCGTGCCGGGGATCGCTGCGTCCGTGAACACGGGATCGTTGGCGGCAAAGCCGTCGCCATTGATGTCGACGCCAGTCTGGAACCCCGGTGTGAACGGCAGCCCCGACTCGAAGCGGTAGATGCCTGACAGACCCAGGCCGAACGGTGCCTCGTACGTCATTGCCAGCACTGCGCGGTGCGGCGCATCGAAGTCCGACCGGCCATCTGCGAAGTCCTCCATTCCCGGAAGACTGCCCGGCCCCGGCGTGAGCCATCCCGTCGTGCGCGCATTGAACAGGTCGTCCGTGGTCTGACTGAACGTGTAGCGAGCCAGCACCGACACGCGGGACAGCGGCTCCATCTGCGCACCGAGCGTTACGCCCCAGTAGCGTGAGCGGCCGTCCGTGCGGATGGCTGCGACTTCGTCATAGCTCGAGAACCGGCGGTTCGTTCCGGGCACCGGTACGACGAGCTCGCCGTGCTGCTCGAGCTGGCCGTATACCGGCCGGCCGTAAATGTCGGTCGAGGCGGGCGCAGGAATGAGATTCAGGTCGACGACGGACGGCAGATACCGCGTATCGCGGAATGCACCGGAAAGCTCGAGTGACGCGTTCGCACCTATCGCTCGCGAGAGTCCCAGGCTGACGCGTGCCGACTGCGGTCCCCGGATCGTGCCATCGAACAGAGTCACCCGCCGGGCAGTGCGGGTACCGGCGGGGGCGGCGCTCAGATCGTTGCCCGTCGCGCCCGCGAGCTGGTGCACGACCGCCGTGCCGTTGTCCGTGAGCCATGCACCGACAAGCGACGGGTCGAGACGATCGTGGAAGACGCCCGCGGATGCGTGCAGGATCAACGCGTGCTCGTTCTTCACGTCCCAGCGCGCCGCCAGACGGGGGCTCACGGCCCAGGCCGCGGGCGGAGTAGTATTACTCGCGATTCCGGTGAGTGTAAGGAATTCAGCGTCGACCGGCACCGCGTCCGTCTGGAGACTGACCTGCTCGGCGCGGAACCCGACCGTAACATCGACACCGGTCGGGCCGGTCCACCGGTTCTGCGCGAATACACCGATGCGCGGCGAGGTCCAGCTCACGTCGGTTGCGCCACCCACGGTGCGCTCGAAATAGCCGGTGCCGGCGATCAGGTCGTCGACATTGCCGAACATGTACTGGCCGGCGGCGCCGGGCTGGTTCGTGTGTTCGAACATCGACCAGACGATTTCCGCTCCCGCCTTCAGCGTGTTGCGGCCGCGGCTGATTTCCAGCGCGTTGGACAGCTGTCCTGCGGTCTCCGTCGCACGGAGCGGCGCGGCCGTTCCGAATGACAGCGCGTCCGATACGATCAGTGTCGGCACGACATCTCCCGCAACCGTCTCGCGGTCGGAACGCGTCACGGAAAGACGGAGACTGTTGCGCAGGGCATCACCGAGCTCCGACCGGACTGCAGCACCAGCCAGCAGGTCGGTTCCGGACTCGAGGCGCGGCCCGAGCGGGCCCGCGACGGCCATCGATGCTTCGGGCACGAGCGCGCCTGCAACCACGGATTCCAGCGAATGGCGCCGTCCGATCCGCATAGTCAGTCTGGCACTGCCCGCGAACGCACGGTCGTTGACAGTGCCACCCGTCAGGTTTTCACCCAGCTCGATGCCCGCCTGGTCGCGCGCAAACGCGGCGACCGCGGCAGCCGCCGGGGTCGGGCGCCACATCGCCGACACCGGCAGCTCACCCTGCCTGGCCGCCACGGCGATGCCGAAGCGCGCACTGTCCTGCTGAAATGAGCCTTCCAGCGAAAACGATCCTCTGGCGTGCGTGAAACTCGTTCCTTCGACGCCCTGGGCGCCCGCAACATCGAGGGCGGCATCCGTGTCAGGTCCGGGGCGCCGCGAAAATCCGGCTATGATGGCGCCAGCGGCGCCGCCCCACTCGACATCCTCGTGCGGCGCCATTACGGCAGCCGCGTCGATGGGCGCAAGGGAGAACAGTGTGGCTGCGGGTGGTACACTCCCAGGGAAGGGCAGCGACGCAGTTCGGAAAGAGAAGCCGTCGATTGCGAGTGTCGTGAGCGCGGAAGGCAGGCCCTCATAACCGAGGGCGGCATCCGTCCGCGTCGAGAGACGTGCGGCTTCGTCGAGCTCGTGGCGGACCAGAGGCAGCGAGCGGAGCAGTTCGCCGCCGAGCCACAGACTGCGACCGGCATCGCCGGCACCGAGTGCACCCGCAAGGAACCGTGATGACTCCAGGGCGGGAGCAGGGTTGGTCGTACCCTCCAGCACGATCGAGATCGTTACGACGCGGTTCGGCTTGACCGGCACCCGTGTGAATGCCCGCGGTACGAATCCAATGCGCTCCGCTCTCACCGTGTAATCGCCGGCGGGAACCTCGCGCAGGGCGAACATCCCTTCGATATCCGTGAAAACAGTGCGGGACGTCCCGCCCTGCGCGTCCAGCACGGTGATCAGCACGTCCGACAGCATAGCGCCGCGGCTGTCGCGCACGGCGCCGGAAATCCCTCCGGCCGTCAGTGTCTGAGCGGACACGGAAGTGCCGCAAAGCAAAATCAGCGTCGCTGCACTCAGGCAGCGGCGTACGACGCGTGCGTTGTTCAAGCGGCCTCTTGGGCGGTCCTGGTGGAACGGATCAAACGCCTGTGTGTGCGAGTCCCGCGGCTTTCGACAGCTGCGCTGCATGCGTGGCGTGCGAAGACTGGGACAGGCCGACCACTCGGCCGGTGCCCGACGCAACGTGCCGCAGCACACCGCGCGTATCGACGACCAGCGGCGCCTTGCGGGCCACCTGCGCGTAGTCGATGCTCGAATGGTCGGTGACGATGATCACACAGTCTGCACTCTCCAGCAGCTCATCGGTCATGGCGTGGCTGTGCATCGGCAGGCCGTCGAGCTTCGTATGACCGTCGTCCTCGATCACGGGGCAGTGGGGATCGTGGTATATGACGGACGCACCCTGTTCCTGGAGCAGGCGCATGATCTCGAACGCGGGGCTTTCACGAAGGTCCGAAATGTCACGCTTGTACGCTATGCCGAGAATGAGCACCGTGCTTCCGTTGACCGCCTTCCGGTCACGGTTCAGTGATTCGGCGGCCTTTCTTACGACGTACGCCGGCATCTCGCTGTTGATTTCGCTCGCGAGCTCGATCATCCGTGTGCGGAAGGCCAGCGTCCGCATCTTCCACGAGAGGTAGTGCGGGTCGAGCGGAATGCAGTGGCCGCCGAGACCCGGGCCGGGGGTGAACTTCATGAAGCCGAAAGGCTTGGTCGCGGCTGCATCCACCACACCCCACACGTCGACATCCAGACGGTCACAGACCTGCGCGAGCTCATTGACGAGTGCGATGTTGATCATGCGGAATGTATTCTCGTAGACCTTCACCAGCTCTGCGGCCTCGGCGCTCTCGACAGGTACCATGCGGTCGAAGATCTGCCCGTACAGCGCAACGCCGGCGCGGGCGCACGCGTCGGTGATGCCGCCCAGTACCTTGGGCGTATTCTTCGTCTGCCAGCGCTCATTGCCCGGATCCACGCGCTCGGGACTGAAACAGAGGAAGAAGTCCCGGCCGACCGTGAGGCCGGACTGCTCGAGAATGGGCAGCACCACGTCCCGCGTCGTACCCGGATACGTCGTGCTCTCGAGAATGATGAGCTGGCCGGGGCGCAGCGCAGCCTGGATCACCGTCGCGGCAGCGACGACGTATGACAGATCCGGGTCCTTGATCTTGGACAGCGGCGTCGGAACGCAGATGCTGATCGCATCGCATTCGCTCAACCGCGCGGCGTCTGTCGTCGCCGTCAGCATGCCGGTCACAGCCAGCGTCTCGACATCGACATCCGCAACGTCACCAATGTGGCTTTCGCCGCGGTTTATTCCCGCGACCACTTCCGGCGACTTGTCCAGACCCAGCACGCGGAACCCGCTGCGCGCCGCCTCGACCGCCAGGGGCAGACCGACGTAGCCGAGACCGACGACACCCAGAACAGCTTCCCGCGCTGCGACGCGCGCCTCGAATTGGTCTATCACGCTTTCACTCTCACAGTTCGTCAAACTCCAGTTACCGGACGACCGCCTCGCGGCGCGTCGGCTCCCACACGGGATTCAGCTCACCGCGCATCGCCTGAATCGATGCGTGCAGTACCGCGATGTTGCCTGCAAACAGAAATGCCGGAACGCTGAAGATGCGCGGCGCCTTGCGGTCCGACGGCCAGCGCCACCCGATAAAACCGAGCACACCCAGGATTGCGGCCCCGGCCAGACCGACGATCGATACGGGATGCGTGGGCGTCAGCAGCATCGCCACCAGGCAGGCAAAAAGCGCCCACGGTGTCAGCCACCGGCAGATCTTGTGCGAAAAGAGCATCCAGGAGAATGCGCCGTAGCGGAACGGATTCAGCAGCGCCTTCTCATAGGCCAGCGTCTCCATGCCGCGCGTCATGGTGCGCACTTTCCGGCGATATTCGCGCTGCAGCGACCCCGTGCGAGGCACATAGCAGACCGCCTCGTTCACCGACACCGCGCGATATCCATTCAGGCGCGCTACCAGTGACGATGCGAAGTCGCGGCTCAGAGCGTCAGGCAGGACGTGACGATGAAGATGCGGGCGGATTGCGTAAAAGCAGCCGGATGCGCCGACGATCCCGTATACCCCGGTCTCCTGCTCGCGCACCCACATCTCGTAGCCGACATATCCGGCTTCGCCCGCGTTCGTGTCACCCATCTTCGCCACGCTGATATCGCGACCTGACGCGACACCGACCGTGGGATCACGGAACCGCGCAACCAGCGGCTTGATCGCATCCGGCGCAATCCGGATCGACGCATCCGTGTTGATTACGATCTCGCCGCGCAGCAGCGACCGCGCGGCATTCTCCGCCGCTGTCTTACCACGACGCTCCGTCTGACGCGCCAGCTCGATGCCCGCCGACGCATATTCCTTCACGATCTCGTCGGTACCGTCATCGGACGCATCCGATACGATTACGATCTGACGCTTCTCTACCGGGTAATCCAGCCGCAGCAGGCTCTCGAGCAGGTCGCGGATCTGACCGGCCTCGTTGTATACCGGAACCGTTATGCTGATCGTCGGCCAGTCCGACTCCCGGTTCACTGCGCCACCACGATGCGGCAGGATCCTCGCCCATACCCACACGATCGCCGGGTACAGCACGTAGGAATACAGCCCGAGAGCCAGCGCGGCGCCGATCACGTACATCGTGAAGTTCATGTGCTCTATCGTAATGGGTGCAATTGGGATCGAGCCTGACCAGCCGGCGCATGGCATATGCCAGCGAAGAGGCCAGTAATGGCGCCTCTGCGCGTCTGAGAACTGTTGCGCGAATGCAACACATCGCCGGCGGGTTGTCGCTATTGCGCATGTAGTATAATGCTTTAGCCGTTCGTCGAGCAGGTTCAACCGCAGGGATTGGAGTCGTGTTGACCGAGGTCCGACCCGTCGACCACCACTTCACCGTGGATGTGGAGGAGTACTTCCAGGTTTCGGCATTCGAGAGGGTAGTCTCGCGGAGTGCATGGGAGTCGATGCCGTCCCGGGTGGATCGTCAGACGCGTGAGCTGCTCGATCTGATGGCACGGTACGACGCCAGGGGCACGTTCTTCGTGCTGGGCTGGATCGCGGAGCGGTTCCCCGAGCTGGTTCGGACGATTGCATCGGCGGGACACGAGGTAGCGTCGCACGGAACGGATCACGCCCGTGTTACGACGCTGGACCCGACGAGTTTCCGGGCCTCGGTCCGGGACAGCAAAAGGGTGCTGGAAGACGTTGTTGGAATTGCAGTAAGGGGATACCGGGCACCCAGCTTCTCGATCATTCCGGGGGGTGAATGGGCACTGGATATCCTGGTCCAGGAAGGCTACGAGTATGACTCCAGCCTCTTCCCGGTTCGGCGTCGGGGATACGGGTATCCGAGCGGTGGTCGGGATCCGTACCGGATCGAAACGCCGTCGGGACCGCTGGTGGAGATGCCGCCGCTGACGCTGCGCCGGATGGGTGTGAACCTTCCGGCTGCGGGTGGCGGCTACCTTCGTCTGCTTCCTGCGTTTCTCATGCAGTCAGCCATCCGCTCGAGTGCGGCGCGGGGTGCGCCGGCCACGCTGTACATCCACAACTGGGAGATCGATCCGGACCAGCCCCGCCTGCCCGTGTCGAGGATCACGGCCGTGCGCCACTACCGCGGACTGGAGCATGCTGCAGGCCGGCTCGAGGCGCTGCTGAAGGCTTATACCTTCAGGCCGATGTCGGAGACACTGGACAGGCTGGCACTCTGATGCCGCAGTCGTGGTGCCACGAGGGCGCCGGAGGCGAGCCCCGCGAGCGCTGCCGCGAGCTGCGGTAACGGGGTAGCTGCGAAGCCGATCAGGAGGGGTCCGACCAGGAGCAGCGGCAGGACGGCGAGGCATGTCAGCGCGTACGCGGGGCGGGAGCGGACGAGCAGCCCGGCCGGCAGGAAGACCAGCCAGATCCAGAACACCCGCATGAAGGCGATAACGGCGGCCGGCCAGTCGGGCGACATCAGCAGGCCCCATGTATCGCCCACCGTGAATCCGGCTCCGCACTCCCGCCGTTGCCCGACCTCGAGACACCAGCGCCGCCTGTCGACGTTCAGGGTGAGATAGAAGGGTTGTCCCGCCGTCAGACCGCTGAAGGCATTCTCCACGCGCAGCTCGCCATGATCGAGCTCCAGGTCATTGGCGATCATGCGGTAGCGGTATACGAAATTCGTCCGGTCGGCACCGAGCAGCATGATCTCGCGCTGCTCACCGTCGTAAATGCTTACGATCGGCGCGAGATGCCCGGGCAGGGCAGCAGTAGCCGAAACGTGAAGCGGCGCGCGCGTGAGCAGATGTCGAACGCTGTCCATCATCTCGATCTGGCTGTCGCCCGGCACGTCGAGCGCATCGAACGTGGTAGACAGAACGTTGCCTTCGTAGTGGGCCATGTTGCCGAACCGCGCGGTCCACTGCATGTACCACTCGCCGCGGGGCAGCGAGGGCATGAAGGTGACGAGAGCCGTGACCAGGACGACTGCGGTGGCGGCGGAAACGCCTGCTGCGCGGCGACGAGGGACGACGGACGCCAGCCACCACCCGCGCGACGAGGCGGCGAACCATCCGGCGACGGCCCCGAGCGTATTCGCAAGGACATCGCCGATGTTCGAGTCGCGGCCCGCGACGAGATTCAGCTGAGCCGCCTCGATCAGAACCGAAAAGCTCAGACCGGCCAGGGCCGCCCAGCGGAGGCTGCGGTCCGAAATACAGAGTGCGAACCCGAACGGCGCAAAGAGCAGAACGTTGCACAGGAAATCCGCGAGACCGCGGCGGCCGCACAGGATGCAGAACGCGGTACCCATGGAATGCGCTTCCGTGGGAACGAGCGTCGCAACCGCGATGGCAGCAATTGCGATTACGAGCAGGCCGCGCGTGGCGGCGTCAGTCAGGCTGGACATGGATGGCTGTAGAGTGGAGCGATGTCAGGGGAGCACGCCTGCGAGCTGCGCCAGGCACCGGTCGATGCGGTCGAATACGCGCACGAAGACATCCTCGGGGTGGCCGTACGGATCCTGTATCGCGCGGCGGTCGGCGGGGTCCGGGTCGAGGTCCCCGAGGATGAGAATCTGCGAGCCCGGCCGATCGATCAACCTTGAAATCTCGTTGCGCTGGCGGACATCCATGACCACGATCAGGTCCGTTCCGATGAGCTCGGCGGCGTCGACCCGCCGCGAGCGATGCCCGCCGAGATCGACCGCCCGCTGCGCCGCGACTTTGAGCGCGAGGTCGGAAGCCGGACGATCCGGTCCGATGAAGCCAGCGGACCGGATGAGGACGGGCGGGTTCCTGTCAGCCATCAATCCGCCGAACGCGCCCGCGGCGTACGCACTTCGATTGATGTTTCCCAGACAGATGAACGTCGCGCTGCTCACTTTTCTCCCCGCCAGGTGCGCGAGCGCGCGTCGGCGACGGCTGGAGTGGAGCAGCCGGTCGGGCAGGTAACGCACGAGCCGGAGCAACGGCCTGATCGCGGTCAGCATTCGACTTCAAGTGTTGTCATGCGTGGGAAGCTACCTCAATTTGTGCAGTCTGACGACCCGATGAACCACGTGCCGGATAGAATGACAGGAACGGAACGACTCAGTGTGGAGCCGGCAGCAGATGCCGCGGAGTGGGATCGTTTCGTTGAAACGGTGTCTGGCGGGACGTTCTGCCATCTCGCGGGCTGGCAGTCTGTGCTGGGCGGCGTGATGGGTCACGCGACCCACTACCTCACGGCGCGCGCACCGGACGGCAGTCTCGAAGGTGTTCTACCCGTGGTACGACTGAGCAGTCCGCTTTTCGGCAGGCGTTACGTATCCGTTCCATACCTGAATGACGGCGGTCCGCTCGGCACCACCGCGGGGGTCGAGCGACTGGTTGCAGAGGCTGAATTGATGGCCGAACGCGACCGCGCAACGCTGCAGCTGCGAATGCGAACAGGACCGGTCGAAGCGGAGGCGTCCAAGGTCACCGTCCTGCTCGACCTGCCGGACAATCCGGAGGAGCTCTGGAAGAGGCTTCCATCGAAGCTGCGCAGCCAGGTCCGTCGCCCGCAGAAGGCAGGCATGACGACCCGGTTCGGCGCCGACCAGCTCGATGCATTCTACGACGTGTGGTCGCGGAACATGCTCGACCTTGGCACGCCTGTCCTCGGGCGCAGCTTCTTCCAGGAGATCGTCCGCACGTTTCCGTCGTACTTCGAGATCGGATGCGTCTATCAGGGCGACGTCCCGGTTGCAGCGGGGGCGGGCTTCTTCTTCGGGACCGAGTTCGAGATCACCTGGGCCTCGTCGCTGCGCAGCCACAGCGCCAGCGCGCCGAACATGCTGCTTTACTGGGAATTCATGTCCAGGGCCATCGAACGCGACGCGCGCACATTCAACTTCGGGCGATGCACACCCGGTGAAGGAACTCATCGCTTCAAGCTGCAGTGGGGTGGCGAAACCGTACCGTTGCCGTGGGTGAACGTGCCGCGAGCCGACAGCGCGAAATCGCGAGGACCCGGACGCAGCGCCCGCCTCGTTTCGGCTGCGTGGCAGAGGCTGCCACTGCGCGTCGCAAATCTGATCGGCCCCGTCATCGCACGGCAGCTGCCGTGGTGGTAGAGCGCCCCGCGCATCGCGGACTCCGCCGCTACCCGCCGGCATACGCGCCACTTCCGGCAGCCGCGCTCTCACGCGCCGCGCTCTCGATCGGATCCGCGCACGCACCCGCGGACCTCGCGTCGATGCTCTGCCAGCGATACACGGCAGACCGCGCGACGCTCTTCGCCAGCGGGACGCAGGCGCTCACCGCTGCCCTCCGCGCTGCCATTGCGCACACGCGGGAAAAGTCGGTCGCACTTCCGGCATTTACATGTTTCGATGTCGCGACCGCCGCTGTCGGAGCGGACGCAGCGATCGCGTTCTATGATGTCGACCCAGTTACGCTTCAGCCCGACTACGACTCTCTCGAGCGCGCACTGAGCGCCGGCGCAGGCACGGCGGTCATCGCACCGCTGTACGGTGTGCAGCCGGACTGGCAGCGCGTGCGGTCGATCGCCGGGCGCAACGACGCCCTGATCATCGAAGATGCGGCGCAGGGCATCGGCAGCTCCTGGCATGGAAAGGTCGCGGGCAGTCTGGGGGTGCTCAGTGTGCTCAGCTTCGGCCGGGGGAAAGGCTGGACGGGCGGGGGTGGGGGCGTAGTTCTCGACCGGGGTGGCATCCCGGTCGAGCCGCCCGGCGGATCTTCCGTTTCCCGGGACATCGCGACGATCGTCAAAGCAGCCGCGCAGGCGGCATTCTCTTCGCCGCGACTGTTTGCACTACCGGCTGCAATACCATGGCTGCGACTCGGGGAAACGCACTATCACGCACCGTCAGATCCGTCTGCGATCACGGCCGCATCCGCCGCGCTCGTCATGCAGACCGCGCAATCAGCAGTCCTCGAGTCACGACACCGCCGAGAGCGCGCACACGCGCTTATGGAATTCATTACCGGATTTGAAGATATCCTTACCATTCCAGTTCTTCAGGACACCGAGCCGGGTTATCTCCGCCTGCCGGTCCGCGTTCCATCGGAGTCGTATCGCAGAACACTCCTGCTGCGCGGCGCTGCACTCGGAGTCGCGCAGACATATCCTGCCAAATTGAATTCACTGCATGTCTTGCACGGACGCGCGTCGAACGCCGCTCAGCATTTTCGAGGCGCTGAATGTCTCGTTGCCGAGCTGATCACGCTGCCGACACACAGCCGTTCGCAGCAGGAACTCCTCAGGAACCTTCTCGTCTCCTCCGGCCGGTCGCCATCCTGACTCTCTGCTGAGTACATATCCGCCCTTATCTGGATAAAATTTGCATACCACGGCGCCCAGAATCGACCGTGGAAATCCCCATAAATTGGCGTCCTGACGCGCTTTACACATCCTTTTACGATTTCGGCCCGTGCCTTGCTTTCAGGGCTTTCCGTCGCGGCGCAGCGATGCAAGCGCCGCTGAACGGATGAAGGGGCGCGCAAAAACAGAAGGACGCTGCTCAGAGCAAAGTCGCCGAAAGGCGACGGCGCAAAACCACGGGGCTACAGTGGAGATCCTCCGCCATGCCCGCCGAGTTGCCAGCGTTGACGCGAGTCGACCTGCAACTATTCCGGCGACCGCGCATGGACCTTGGAGGATAGCAGCATGTTCAAGACAGTTGACGCAGCGAGGCTGTTTTCGTGCCTTGCGCTGGTGGTCCTGACGGGGTGCTCCGACGTCGCCGACTCGACGTCGCCCGACATCGAAACGGGCCAGGGAGTTCTCAGGCTCGACGCGGATTCGCTGGGGCTGGATGAGGGAAGTGCCCGTCGGCTGGTCGCCACGGTGACGGATGCGGACGGCAACACGGTGGA
>DASUXU010000070.1:0-8596 GCA_036377735.1 Longimicrobiales bacterium | reverse complement strand
AGGGCGTAGTCATCCCCAGGGGGCGCGAAAGCGCCCCTGCTGTTCTTTATTCGTGGGCCATCGCCTGATCGAGTCGCTTGAGGATGCCGTGGCATCCAAACACCATTTCGGGCTCAGTCAGCTGCTAAGGCTAAGCAGCCGCGTGCTCTGTGAGCAGTCCCAGACACGATCGTCGGCATGACGACGGGCTCCCCAATCAACAGAGGGAGCCGACAAACATCGCCGGTCAGTTTTTAACCCGGGTTTGCCCGCCGCGGCCACACCACCTGCTTTGGTTTCTCTATCGTTGCGCCTTTGAACTTTCCGTTGAACGGCTGCCCGCTCTGCATCACGTGATAAACGATGCGAGCGATTTCCTTTGCTACCAGTGCGCGCGTCAGGTGCTTGCCCTTCGATCGTGCCTTTCGCTGAGCGAAAGCGCGCACCTCCGGGAAGTATTGAATGGCCCGCAATGCGGCATGAGAGAATACGATCTTCAGGTAGCGGTTTCCGTCCTTTGACGATTTGTGCCGCTGCCGCCCTCCAGAGTTGTCGGATCCCGGGACGAGTCGGCAGTACGAGAAGAACTTGCGATCAGACGCGAAGCGCTCGATCCCATCGATCTCAAGATGGAGAGTGTATGCGCCGATTTTTCCAATTCCAGGGATCCATAGCAGGCGCTGCACTTCGTCGTTGGGAATAAGAAGCGGATTCAGAACCTGCTCGATGTGCTTTATCTGCTTCTTCAACAGCTTGCACTGATCGACGAAGCATTGTGCATGTATCTGCACGAGTGGAGGAAGGTCGGGTACGTCAGCGACGTTATACTTTTCGAGGAGCCTGTGAATGCTGTTCCTGGCGCTTACATGCTTTTGAACCAGGCGCAGGCGCGCACGCATCAAGTCGCGAATGGGTCGCAGGTCAGAGCTGATCATATGTGCCTCGGGGATCATCTCCACGCGTAGAAGCTGGGCGAGCGTATTCGCATCGACGGCGTCAGTCTTCACCTTCGCGTATGCGATCGCCTTCAGATACTTCGCATGCCCGAGCCGCAGGTCAACGGCCTCGTCCGACAGGAGGTCGGCCAGCCAGTACCAGCTCCCGGTCGCTTCGACGGTCGCCTGATGTGGACCCGGAAGCTGCCGGAAGTAGGATAGAAGTGCGGATCTGTCGTTAGGGAGCTTCGCCTTGGCCACGATCTGGCCGCTGGCGTCCACCGTGCTCAGGACGCTGGTCCTCTTGTGCAGGTCGATACCCGTGTACAGCATACACTCCTCCAGGGAAGGGGCTTGCATCAATCATGCAGGCCGGGACCCTTTCTGGAAGTATCAACAGATTTGCTTTCGCACCGAGATCACGGAGATCACTGAGATCGCTCGGTGCCCTCGGTGAGCTCGGTGCGAGACAAGGCGGTTCCTTTTCTTTAACAACGACGAAGGTCACAGACACCAATGGCATCTGTGACCTTCAGGACCCGGTGCGGGTCCAAGCCTGCCGCTCGGTTACGAAGCGACCGCGTCGAGCTGGAACTGCATGTAGCCGAGGAGGTCGTGCGCCAGGAGATCTGCGGTCGGGAAGACCGAATCGCCCCAGCCGTACTCCTCCTCCAGCCTCACCTCGAACTTCTCGCGGATCGCGCCGCCGCCCGGTCCTGCCGCCCACCGGCCACGCCAGCGGGTCATCTCACCGTAGTTCGCAGACACATAAAGACGCACACCCTGGCCGCCGCCCGGCCGCTGCAGGTGCACCTGAAATCCGGCCACGGGATGCACGAGCTCCTCGTTCCCCGCGACACGCCCCACCACATCGACGGTCAGGCCGGGGACGCGCTCGGTGTACTCACGAAAGGCGCGCTCCAGCTCCGTCACCCTGTATGCTGCATCCTCGATATTCATGACCCCAATGTTGGCCCGGGCAGGGGTCAGATCAAGCTTTGTCTGATAAAGAGTATCGGGTTCCCGCTAAAATAGCGCCGCTACAGCACTTCCGTTTGTACACCAATCGGTGCGGAAAGCAGGGGGTCCGGGATCCCGAACCCCGCCACGATCCCGGCCGCCGCCGGGCGGAGCTCGGAGCACAGGGAATTGACCACCGCCCGGATGGCTTTCGACTTGGGCGCCTCCAGAAAACCGGCCTCGAGGAACCACCCGGCGTCCTGTTCGATGCGTGAAAGTGCATGCAGGGCCGCAATGCGCTCGAGCAGCGCCCTGAGTGCGGGATCGCGCACGTCGCGGATGCGAGTGTGCATGCATTCGAGCACGTAGCGCTCCACCCACGCCCGTGCGGCCGCGAGCGCGTGGTCCTGGCATTCATTGAGTGCGTCGAAGGAGTCCTGTCCGTCCTGTATGCGCTGCCGCAGGCGCCGGGCAAGGGACTGAAGGAGCCGGTCTTCGCGGTACCGGAAGGCATCGCGGTGGAAGTCCGGGTCGCGCAGATGCTCGGCATCGGTCCGGCGCGGCGTGACCGGGTTCAGATCCGCGATGGTGGCGGCGGCGCGGCGTCCGACCCAGCGAACGGCGCTCCACACGTTCATGTCGCCGAACTGCTCCTTGTATTCCGTGAGCATGCCGCGCGCGACGAGCTGGAGCAGCACGTCGTTGGCGCCCTCGAAGGTCGTGAAGACGTCCGTGTCGCCGAGCAGGCGGCTGATGCGGTTGACCTCGAAGTATCCGGCGCCGCCGCACGCCTGCCGTGCCGCGGCCAGCGTGTCCACCGCGTGCTGCGAGCTGACGGCCTTCATGCCTGCGACGAGGGCCTCGAGCTCGCGCGCATTCTCGTCGGTCCGCTCGCCGAACCTGCGGACCAGGTCCGTCATCGCGCAGTCGAGTGCTATGGTCGCCGCGAGTGCGGGCAGCAGGCGACGCTGTACGGCGAGGTAGTCCAGCACCGGCTGCTCTTCCCCGCCCTCTGGCCCGAACTGGCGGCGCTGGTTCGTGTAGCGCACCGCGATCGTCAGACCCGACTTGGCCGCGCTCACGCTCGCGCCGGCGATGCTCACGCGCCCGGCCACAAGCGTGCCGAGCATGGTGAAGAAACGGCGGGCAGGACTCGTGATCGGGCTCGTATACGTCCCGTTCTCTGTCACATCCGCAAAGCGGTTGAGCAGGTTCTCGCGCGGCACGCGCACCTGGTCGAACCAGATGCGGCCGTTGTCCACGCCGTTCAGACCTTCCTTGAGTCCGCAGTCCTCGATGCGGATCCCTTTCAGTGTGTTCCCGCCCGCATCGCGCAGCGGCACCATGAGCGCATGCACGCCGTGGCTCGTGCCGCCCACGATCAGCTGCGCGAACACCACCGCCATGCGTGCGTGCTGCGCGGCGTTGCCTATGTAGTCCTTGCGCGCGCTGTCGTCCGGCGTATGGATCACGAATTCACCGGCAGATGCATCGTACGTCGCGGTGGTGCGGAGGTCGCGCACGTTCGAGCCGTGGCCGGTCTCCGTCATGGCGAAGCAGCCGGGCAGTGCGAGGGTGGCGATGTCGCGGAGATAGCGCTCGTGGTGGTGCCGTGTGCCGAGCAGGTAGACACTGCCGCCGAACAGGCCGAAGTGCACGCCGAACTTGATGAGCAGGCTGAGGTCGTGATACGCGAGCGTCTCGAACACCGCGATCATCTGTGTCGCATCGCCCGCACCGCCGAACTCTTCGGGGAACGCGAGTGCGCCGAACCCGTCCGCAGCCAGCACCTCGAGCCACTCGAAGACCTGCTGCCTGTACTCGGCGCGCGTCGGGTCGACCAGGTACGCGAAGCGCGGCTCGGACAGCCTGTTCAGCACCCGCCGCCGCACCTCCGCATGATCGCCGTCCAGAAACTGCAGCAGCGCCGCCGGATCGAACGCCGTTACACTGCCGCGGTCACCGTCAGGCTTCTTTTCAGGCGACGTCTTTCGTGCCTTCTTCGCAGTCCGCGGCGAGTCATCGTGCGGGAACAGGGACCTCGCCGCTTCGCCGCCTGCGACGCCGAGCGCGTCCTCCAGCTCCTGCAGCGACTGCTGCAGCGCACTGCGCGCAGACGCGCGCGCCGGGCCACTGCGGCCGGACTCCGCGAGCGACTGTCCGAGTGCGGTGAGGGACGCGCGCGCGTCTTCGTCGAGATCGGCGGCAGACGTGCGGATGAGTGCGAGCAGCGCGCGCAGGTCCTCGGGCGACGGCGGGGCATCGGGGTCGAGCCACGTGCTCAATCCCGCGCGCACGTCCGCATCGAGCGTCGCGTCGCCCGCGACGCGCGCGCGGATGTCCGCAATCTCCGCGGGTGTGAGGGTGCCGTCCGCCCATGCGATGTAGAGCATGGGTGCAAACGGCAGGAGTGCCGGTGCGAGCGGGCTGCGCGTAACCGCCGTCGCCTTCGGCGCCCCTTTCTTTTTCACGGCACCTTCGCGGATTCTGCGCCGGCGAGCTGAATGCCGTTGAAGAGCAGCTTGAACGTGCCGTGGGGCTGCGCGCGGAACGTCACTTCCGGTGCGAACAGGAAGAGCGAGCCTGAGCCCACATCGGCTTCGGCTATCTGGACGCCGCCCGTCAGGTACTGCTGACCCCAGGCCCAGCCGCTGCGCAGCGGGTTCTCATTGAACCATCCGAGCGAGCGCAGCCTGAAGTCACTCGCGTTCGTTCCGAGACGGAAGACCGGGCTGCTGTCGAAGAACACATCCACGTTCTTCGGCACACCCGCCATGACCGGCGCGGTCTGGTCCACCTCCATGCGGAGCACGGAACCCGGCACGTAGAACTTCGAGCGCGGCACCGCGCGCTCCGCTCCGTCCACCGTCTCGACCAGTGCGCTCGTCACGGGTAGACCGATGTGCTGCGCCAGTGCTGTCGACGAGCCGACCGTGATGACCGTACCGCCGTTCTCCATGAACGCCTTGAGCTGCGGCACCGTGTTCTCCACACTCACACTGCCCAGGCGGTCCTGGTACTCGGCCGGGATGTTGTCGTTGTTGCCGGCGCCGCCGCCGCGGCCGCTGCCCGTACTCGCGGGGATGCTGCCGTCGGGGAAGATGATGACGTCGTACTTCGCATTGAGGTTCCCGGCATCGAGCTCCTTCGGGAACACGAGCTGGTACGGGAAATCGAACTGCTCGAGCACATAGCGCGTCCAGCCGGACGGCATGGTGCCGCCGTAGCGGTCGAAGAGTGCGACGCGTGCCGGCTGCAGGCGATACTGCTCGCCCGACGGCCTGGCACTCGTCGCATCGAATGTGAGGCCCGTCTCGCGCGCGATCGATTCGAGCTGTGAACGCGTGTCCTTCGTCGCATGGATATAGAAGGTGCCCGCGGGATACGTCCTGCCATTCGTCGTCAGCGGCTGCTTCAGCCAGAACACCTGCTGGCCTTTTGCGAGGAGTGCGTTCACCGCCTTGAACGCATCGTTCGCCTCGTGGCTCAGCAGGTATGCCCGCGCACTCTTCGCAACGCGGCCCTCCGGACGCGGCGCACGCAGCCCCTTCACCGTCTCGAACGGTCCGTCGAAACCCTCGAGGATGCGGTCGAACTGCACGCCCATCTGGTAGGCCAGCGTCCACCCCGCGTTGTCATAGGGCGGCGTGGGCGCTGCGCCCGGGTACGGGATGTCATCCGGATGATCCTGCGGCTCGAACATGTCATAGACATGCGGTGCGAACGCCTGCGCGGTCTTCACCACGAAAGAGCCGGCCGGATAGGTCCTGCCATTCACACTGAACGACTTCGTTGCGCGCTGTACGTCGATACCGGTCTCCAGCAGCGCGTCGATGAATTTCGTCGCAGTCAGGAAGTCCGGCTGGTCCGCAGTGATGATGTAGCCGCGCGGATCGCGCAGCTCCGGCGCGCGCACCAGGCGTTCGTAATCTGCCTTCGTCGCGCGGCCGCCACGTCCGCCGCCCGCGGGCGAGTTGTTGCCGCCGGCGGGGCCGCCGCTGCGCAGCGCTTCCTCGACCGCTGCAATGTGGCGTGGGTGCGCAGTCCACGAGTCGGTGTTGCCGCGCTCGATCGCGTTCATCCCCATTCGCCAGATATTGTAAAGGAACGTCTCGCGTCGGCGTGATGCGATGTCCAGCACCGCCCAGTTCGCCGTCACGGAATAGTCGATCGACTGGCGGAAATGCCACGTCTGCGGCGCGATCGGCGCAGGGTAGTCACCGCTCGGCAGCTGCTTCGCAGGCACGAACGGGATCTCCATCGGCGTCGGATTGCCGATCGTCTCGGTCAGCAGACCGATCATGTTGTGGAAGTATGCAGTCGTCCGCAGACCGCCGTTCCACCATGCGGAGTATGTCGCACCCGAACGCCACGTCACGCCCGGCTTGCCCTCCTGCAGGAAGCGGTCGTGCATGGCGGCGCCCACCAGGTCGATCCCGACCGGGACCATCGGGTCCAGGTTGTAGTTGAAGGGGTCGCGGAACGGCGGCGAGAACATCACCGTGCCGGCCGGACCGGTCTGGTGATGGTTATACATGATCTGCGGAAACCACTCCGTGTACATCACACGGTTCATGTTCTCCGTTTCCGGCTGCGTCGACGCGAAGAAGTCGCGGTTGTTGTCGTGGCCGACGTACTTCTGGTAGAGCACAGGGACGCCGGACGTGGAGCGCTTGAGCGGGTCTGGATTCCGCATGTACCAGTTGGAGAGCAATTCCATGCCGTCCGGGTTCGCGTGCACGATCAGCACGATGACGTCATCGAGGATGCGCATGGTCTCGGGATCCGTGCGGCTCACGAGCTGCCATGTGGTTTCGATGAGCTGCTGTGCGCCGAGCACCTCGCTTGCGTGCAGTCCGCCGTCGATCCAGACCACCGCCTTGCCTTCCGCGGCGAGGGCCCTCGCCTGCGCCTCCGTCACGCCCTCCGCCTTCGCCAGCCGCTGCGCGATCTCGCGGTAGCGATCGAGCTTCGCGAAGTTCTGCGGCGAGGTGACGATGGCCATGAGCTGCGGCCGGCCCTCCGCCGTGCGGCCGATGGTGTCGAGCACCATGCGGTCCGATTCATTCGCCAGCTTCTCGAAGTACGCCGTGAATGCGGTGTAGTTGGGGAGCTGGTAGTCCGCGCCGATTTCGTGGCCGAACTGCTGGACGGGAGACGTGAGAGACTGCGCGTTGAGGCCGAGCGCCCCGCCGAAAAGCAGGGCGGCCGCCACGGCAGCGCGGAAACGGATCGAGAGCATGATTCGCCTATGGAGCGGGTCGATGCAGCTGAGCTTGCAGCGGTAGGATAGCGAGGCCGGCGCGCAGGCGCTACGCGGCGACCCGGTTCAGGCAGCTTTTACGCGTCGTGCGCCCGCGAGAGGTCGCTGCCGGTCCACTCCCGCTTCGCGTCCGACACCGCGCGCAGGATCATGTAGCTGATTCCCATCATGACCAGCAGCGTCAGGACCGCGATCCCCTGCCCGATCACCGTCGGGACACCGCTCTGCCGCGTGATGTAGAGGACCGTGCCCCACATGAGCGGCCCGACGATCGCCGAGAAGCGGCCGACCATCCCGTACAGGCCATAGAACTCGCCGACGCGCGCGGGCGGCGTCAACCGCAGCATGAGCGGCCGGTCCGCCGCCCAGATGCCGCCCAGGCAGATGCCCGCCGCACATGCGACGACGAACAGCGCCCAGATCGGCAGACCCATCAACCCCACGGCCGCCGCGGCGAGGAACACGGCCATCCACGAGCGCAGGACGTAGTCGAGTGTGCGCTTGGGTCCGATCCGGTCGCTCAGCCAGCCCCACGCAAAGCCGCCCACCACCGCGAAGCTGATCGCGCACAGCATGATCAGCATCGCCTGGTTCTCGCCCGCATCCTCCGACATTCCGAGCGACGCGGCGATCGTCGTCGTGTACAGGAACATCATCGAGATGACGGTATTGATCGAGTCCGTATAGAACATGCGCCCGACCAGGAACCGCAGAAGACCCGGATACTCCTTCGTCGAACGCAGCGTGGCGAGCGTGGTCTTCGTCGAGTCGCGCACCATCTTCAGGTCGATCGGCTGCGGCCGCGGGTTGCCGCGCTCGCGGATCATGAAGAACGCCGGCAGCGCAAACGCGAGGAACATCAATCCCACAATGGTAAAGCGCAGATCCATCCGCTCGATGGCGATCATGAACCCGACGCCGACGGCGAGGAACGAGCCGAGATAGCCGACACCGACGCCGATGCCGCCGACCCTGCCGCGGTTCTCCTCGGTCGTCACCTCGGGCAGAAGCGCGTCGTAGAACTGGAGGCCCGCCTGGTACGCGATGTTCGCGAACACGAACAGGATCGCGGTCATCCAGAAGCTGCCGCGCCCCATCAGCAGCGTGAGTCCGACGCAGATGAGGGTGCTCGCAATCAGAAATGGCATGCGACGGCGGGCGCGATCCGTCATCGCGCCCAGCAGCGGACTGACGACGAAGATGACCGCCATCGAGACAGCCGTTATGTACGTCACGTACGTGTCCTGCCTCGCCTCACCCACCGTCTGGCGGACGAACTGCGGGAAGAACATCGATACGACGCCCATCGAGAAGATCGTGTTCGCCAGGTCGTAGATCACCCAGCTCGCGACCGACCGGCGTGGGATGTGGTGCTGGCCGGAGACCGCAAGCTCGCCCGCCGTCGTCCCGACCTCCGACTCGAATGTCGCCATGGCGCCTGTCCCGGGGGTGCGCAACC
>DASUXU010000069.1:0-3352 GCA_036377735.1 Longimicrobiales bacterium | reverse complement strand
CGCTCGGCTATGTCGAGGCTGGTCTCGAGCTCGCGGCACAGTGGCAGGAGTCCCGCTCGAAGCGGCCCGCGCGCATTCACGTCGCCGCCGGCACGCTCGGCACCGCCGCGGGTCTCGCCCTGGGCCTTGCCCTTGCCAGTGAAAACGTGCACGTGGCGGGGACGCGCATCACCAGCCGCATCGTTACGAACGAGCGCAATCTGCTCTCCCTGGTGCGCGGTGCGGTCCGGCTGCTGGAGCCGTATGCGACGTCGTCTCTGCCGGATCCGGAGACTGTCGCCCGCAATGTGACACTGGTGCACGACCAGGTCGGCGATGGCTACGGCCGCGCGACAGAGGCAGGGGACGCGGCAACGCGGCAGTTTGCAGACACCGGACTTTCGCTCGACGCGACATACACCGCAAAGTCCGCGGCTGCACTGCTCGCAGACCCGCTCACGCAGCAAGGTGAGACACTGTTTCTGCACACACTGAGCTCTGTCGACCCGGTTGAAGTGTCGGATGAGGATTCAATGGACGCGCTGCCGCCGCAGATCGCGGCGCGGCTCGCGCGCTGATGGTATGAACGCCTGACGGAGGCACGGATGGCTGGACACGGTGACGTACACGCATACATCGATGACAATCGCGAACGGTTCATGGCGGAGCTCTTCGAGTTCCTGCGGCTGCAGAGTGTCAGCGCGAAATCGGAGCACAAAGCCGACACGCGCAAAACCGCGGAGTGGGTCGCGTCGAAGATGAAGGCGGCGGGGCTCGAAGTGTCGATGCACGACACGCCCGGCCATCCCATCGTACTCGGTGAGTGGCACAAGGCAGGCAAGGATGCACCGACCGTTCTGATCTACGGCCATTACGACGTGCAGCCGGTCGAGCCGCTCGAGCTGTGGACGACGCCCCCGTTCGAGCCGGAGATCCGCGACGGTCGCATTTACGGGCGCGGCTCTGTCGACGACAAGGGGCAGCTCTACCTGCACGTGAAGTCGATCGAGGCGCACCTCCAGGCGAACGGCTCGCTGCCCGTGAATGTCGTGATGATTGCCGAGGGTGAAGAAGAGATCGGCAGCGAGAACCTGATGCCGTTCGTCACGAAGATGAAGGACCGGCTGAAGTGCGACGCGGTCGTGATCTCTGACACGACGATGGTGGCCGCCGGCATGCCGACGATCGGCGCATCCCTGCGCGGCCTCGCGTACTTCGAGATCCATGTACAGGGACCGGCCGGCGACCTGCACTCGGGGAGTTACGGCGGTGCTGTTCTCAATCCTGCGACCGCTTTGTCGCGCATCATCGCAACGTTCCACGACGAGAACTGGCACGTCGCAATCGATGGCTTTTATGACGACGTGGACGCGGCGCCGGAGTTCCGCGAGAGCATGAAGCGCGTGCCCAACCAGGACACCGCGTTCCTCAGTGACAGCGGGTCGCCCGGGCTGGTCGGCGAGAAGGGCTACACCACGCTCGAGCGTGTCTGGCTCCGCCCCACGTGCGAGATCAACGGCCTGCTGTCGGGCTACACGGGCGAAGGGTCAAAGACCGTGCTGCCGTCGAAAGCGATGGCGAAGGTGAGCTTCCGGCTGGTACCGAACCAGGACCCCCGTCGCATATATGATCTGTTGAAGAAGCACGTGGCGAAGGTTGCACCCGCGGGTGTGACCGTGCGCGTTGACGAGCTGCATGGCGGCAATCCGTGGCGCGCGAAGATCGAGGGGCCGCTGTACGAGGCGGCAGCGCGTGCGCTGGAGCAGGCCTGGTCGGCGAAGGTCGTGTATGCGGGCGAGGGCGGGTCGATTCCGATCGTGCCGGAATTCGAGAAGGTGCTCGGCGCACCTGTTCTGCTGATGGGTTTCGGTCTACCTGGAGAAAACGCTCATGCACCGAACGAGTGGATGAGCGTTGAATGCTACGAGAAGGGGACACACGCCGCGGCGGCGCTGCTTACGGAGTTAGCTGCGACTGCTGCTGCTTCTTAGCGGCGGTCATCTCGCGCTGAACCTGCGTCTTCAGGCGGGTGAACTTGTCCGGATACGTGTGGCAGTTCGGCGTGTTGGTGCCGCGGACGCAGCCGTTGTAGCCCAGCAGCGCGCTGCGTTCGTCGCCCTTCTGCCGCAGGTACATCGCCAGGATGTTCGTGCCGTTGCAGAGATTGTCTTCCACGTCATACAGGTCGGTGCCGCAGCCGCGCCACTTGCCCGACCAGAACGGCATCACCTGCATCAGACCAGCAGCGCCGACATTGCTGCGTGCAGTCGGCTTGCCGCCGCTCTCCATCAGCATGATCGACAGAACCGTCGCCGGCTCGAGGTTGTGCTTGTCCGCGTTCTCCACCAGCGGCCAGGCAACACGGCGGGCAGTCGCGCTCGGCACACCACGGCGGCGCAGCACCTGCTCCACCGGTGCGACGTCATCCTGGTAGCGCGTCACGTACTTCACCGTCTTCTCGCCGTCCTGGCGAAGGTCCGAGAGTGTCTGGCTGAGGGCGTCCAGGCGGACGCGCGGAACGTATTCGGCGGTAGGCTCGCGGATCTCGGTGCCCTCCGGCAGCGCGATCGCGCGGTTCGTCAGATTGCCCGCACTGAATCCCACGACCAGCAGAATCGGTGCGGCGAGCGGAAGCGCACGGGCGCGACGCTTCCATCGCTCGAGCTCTTCGGCAAAACCCGTCCGTACGGGCGCCTCGAAATCTGACTTCCTGCGCTTGTGCATCGTCGCTTGCCGCTTTGTCTGATTCATTTGATTTGATCGAGTCCAAATGTCGACCCGCGGCCGGAATGATGCAAGACCTGCGGTATCACATTGTGGTGCTTGGCTTTAGGCGGGGTCCGGCGAGGCCGTTGCCCGGGGGGCATCGGCCTTTGGACATATTTTTCCGGAAAGTCGGAACTCGTTTTCCTATATCGAGTTACGCAGTTTTCAGGGCCGCCAGGTCCCGGTTTGTGAAATAATATGCTGCATTGCAGAACCGGCACTTGATCTCGTGCGGGTCCTCCGTCGACTCCTCGATCATGGCGTCGATCTCCTCATTGCCGAGGAGTGCCAGGGCGTTGGCGACGCGCTCGCGGCTGCACGGGCAGGCGAAGCGGACCGGTGTACGGCCGAGGACGGCGACGTCATCGCCGAAGATCCGGGCCAGGATCTGCTCGGGTGTATCGCCTCCGCGGATCATGACGGTCGGGTGCGGCAGCGCAGAAATCATCTCTTCGATGCGCGAGATCGCCTCGTCATCCAGACCCGGCAGGAGCTGCACCATGTAGCCGCCCGCGGCGACTACGGAGTTGTCGACGTCCACGAGCACGCCGATGCCGACTGACGACGGCGTCTGCTCGCTGGTGGCCAGATAGTACGTGAGGTCCTC
>DASUXU010000068.1:0-3771 GCA_036377735.1 Longimicrobiales bacterium | reverse complement strand
CTGGTCGAGCAGCGACAGCGCGTCGCGCATGCCGCCATCCGCGCGCCGCGCGATCGGCAGCAGCGCCGCGTCCTCCGCGGTGATGCCTTCGGCCGAAAGCACCGCATTCAGCCGCTCGACAATTCCCGGTACGCTGATCCGTCGGAAATCGAAGCGCTGTGTGCGCGACAGGATCGGCGGCGCGGCCTGCTGGATCTTCTGCGGTTCCGTCGTCGCAAAGATGAAGATGACGCGCGGCGGCGGCTCCTCGAGGATCTTGAGGAGCGCGTTCCACGCCTCGCGCGTGAGCATGTGCGCTTCGTCGATGATGTAGACCTTGTAGCGGTTCTCATCGGTCGGCGCATACATCGCCCGCTCGCGCAGGTCGCGCGCGTCGTCGACACCGCGGTTGGATGCCGCATCGATCTCGACCACATCGAGCGACGTCTTGCCGCTCCAGATCTTCTCGCAGCTCTCGCACACGCCGCACGGCTCGCCGTCACTGCCGCGGTTCGGACAGTTGAGCGCCATCGCCAGCACCCGCGCCGCCGTCGTCTTCCCGACACCACGCGGCCCGCAGAACAGGTACGCATGCGCAACCCGCCCGCGCGCGACCGCAGTCCGCAGCGTCTCCGAAACATGCTCCTGCGTCGCCATCTCCCCGAATTTCCGGGGCCGGTACGTCCGTGCGAGTGCTTGATTGGCCATGACGGGAATCTAGGAAACGGTGGCGCGTTCGGCTATTCCTCGGTTTCTATTTGGCTTTTACTGATTCGGGAACAACGGATTTTACGGAATCAATCACAGAGGTACGGGGAGGGAAGGAGAGATACGGGGAGGTATTTTGGCTGGTTCATCGAGTGGATTGACGGAAATCATCATTGGCGAGGCCATTTCGGTGCATCGGGAGCTGGGACCCGGCCTGCTCGAGTCCGCGTACGAGACGTGTCTGTGGTCCGCGTTGACGTCCCGTGGGCTCCAGGTTCAGCGACAGTTCGGCCTTCCAATACGTTTCCGGGAGGTGAGCCTGCATACTGGCTACCGGGTCGACCTGATGGTGGAAAATCTCGTCATCGTAGAACTGAAGACCGTGGCAAAAATCGAGACGGTTCACATGGCGCAGGTAGTAACGTACCTGCGCTTCTCAGGATGCCATGTCGGTCTGATCCTGAACTTCAACGTCCACCGCATGCTCGATGGAATTCGGAGGATCGTGCGCTAACCCAAACCCTCCCCGTTTCTCTCCTTCCCTCCCCGTATCTCTGTGATTGAATCCGTTAAATCCGTTGTCGTCGTCAGTGCGCGGCGGTTAGCGGCTGTACTAGTGCGCGGCCTGTGGACTCGGCTACGGCTCGGACTTTCAGCATGAGCTCGTCGAACTGGTCGGGCCACAGGGATTGTGCGCCGTCGGAGAGGGCGTGGTCGGGGTCGGGATGGACCTCGATCATGAGGCCGTCGGCGCCGGCGGCGACGGCGGCGAGGGCCATGGGGGTGACCATGGCGCGGACGCCGGTGCCGTGGCTGGGGTCGGCGATGATCGGGAGGTGCGAGAGCGAGTGGATGACGGGAATCGCCGCGAGGTCGAGGACGTTGCGGGTGTTCTCGTCGAAGCCGCGGATGCCGCGCTCGCACAGGATGACGTTGGGGTTGCCCTCGGCCAGGATGTACTCGGCGCTGAGGAGCAGCTCCTTGATGGTGGCGGCGAGGCCGCGCTTGAGCAGTACGGGTCGGCCGGCCTTCCCTGCCCGCTTGAGCAGCGGGTAGTTCTGCATGTTGCGGGCGCCGATCTGGATGATGTCGCTGTACTCGGCGACGAGATCGACGGTCTCGGATTCAATGGCTTCCGTGACGATCGCCATGCCGGTCTCCTCCCGCGCCTTCCGCAGGAGCTTGAGGCCTTCAAGGCCCAGTCCCTGGAACGCGTAGGGCGACGTGCGCGGCTTGTAGGCGCCACCGCGGAGGATGGTGACGCCGGCGGCGCGCAGCAGATGCGCCGAGGTCATGATCTGCCGCTCGGTTTCCACTGAGCAGGGTCCGGCCATGACGACCAGGTCGGGGCTGCCGATGCGGACGCCGTTCTCGAGCTCGACAATGGTCGCCTCCGGGCGCCATTCCCGCGAAACCTGCTTGTAGGGCTGAGTGACGTGGATGATCTGGAGCACGCCGGGCATGGCTTCGATGCGGCCGCTGTCCACCTTGCCGTCGTTGCCGATCAGACCAATGGCGGTCCGCTGTTTACCCGGGATGGGACGGGCTTCGTACCCCATGTCCCGGATGGACTCCAGGACGTTGTTTACTTCCGCGTTGGTCGCGGAATGACTCATCACGACAAGCATTTTCGCACGGATGGAAGGAGGTGATACCGGGGTCGAATCTATTGGAAGTGCCGGGGCGCTGCAATTCGTTGGCTGGGAAGGGTTCCGGGCCTGTCGCACGGGTCGGGCAGACCTTAGCTTCCGACCCGACCGAATCACGCTGTCATCGCGCAGCTAACTCCCATGTGGATGTGCATGTCCCTGCTCCGCAAGATCGGCGGTCGCTTCCTGACCGCCGCCGCCATTGCCGTCGTCCTGATCCTGAGCGCCGGATCGTCGTCGGCGCAGAACCCGCCGGCGCCGGGCACACCGCCCGGCCAGATCCAGCAGCAGATCGACGCGCTCGGTCTCCGCAATACGCTGCGCAGCCGGATCACGGCCATGGGTCTGACCGATGCACAGGTACGGGCGCGACTGACGAGCATGGGCTATGACCCCGCGACGCTCGATCCCTACCTGGACGACCGCGTCGCGAACCCGCCCGCACCGACTGAAGGACTGCTGAACGCGCTGCGGACGATCGGCGTGCTGGAGGTGCCCCCGGTTGAGCTCCAGACGCAGCCGATCCGCCCGGACAGCCTGACATCCCGCCCGCTCGCTCAGGACACGAGCGAGCTGCGCGTCTTCGGACTGGACGTCTTCCAGCGCACGACCAACCAGTTCCAGCCCGTGACATCCGGGGCAGTGCCGGAGAGCTACATCCTCGGACCGGGCGACGAGATCGCGCTCGTGATCACGGGGGACGTCGAATTCCAGTACGTGCTGCCGGTGACGCGCGAAGGGTTCATTGTCGTGCCGCAGGTCGGCCAGATCTGGGTGAACGGGCTGACGCTCGGCGAGCTGCGCGAGCAGATGTACTCGCACCTCGGCCGTGTGTATTCCGGCGTGACGCGCGGTGCGGGTGCGACGACGCGCTTCGACGTGTCGCTCGGCCGGCTGCGCACCAACCAGGTCTTCGTGACGGGTGAGGTCTCGATTCCGGGGACGTACCTCGTGAGTCCTGTCGCTTCCCTGCTCAACGCCCTGTACCTCGCCGGGGGCCCGACCGCGAACGGCAGCTTCCGCGACGTGAACGTCATGCGCGGCGGCCGCGTCGTACACCGCGTGGACCTGTACGAGTATCTCCTGCGCGGCAACAACCTGGACAACATCCGGCTGGAACCGGGTGATGTCATCTACATCCCCGTCCACGGCGAGCAGGTGTCGATCCGCGGCGAGGTCGTTCGCCCTGCGATCTATGAGCTGAAGCCGACGGAGACGCTGCTGGACCTGGTGCGGTTCGCGGGCGGGCCAACGGCGCCCGCGCAGCTGCGTCGCGTGCGTGTCGAACGGATCCTGCCCGAGAACCAGCGCGCGCCCGGTGTGGACCGCGTCGTCATCGACGTCTCACTGGCGGAGGTCGTCCGCAATCCGGCATCGGCACCGGCTTTGAACGCTGGCGACGACGTAAGGGTGTTCGCGGTGCGCGGCGAAGTGC
>DASUXU010000067.1:0-2293 GCA_036377735.1 Longimicrobiales bacterium | reverse complement strand
GCCAGCTTCATTGGGTTCGTACGCGATGTCTTCCCCGGCTCCATCCAGCCCGTCTTCTCCGGGCGGCGGAACCTGTTCTTCATCTGCCATCGTAGCTCCCTAGCTGGCACACTGTAGGCACACATCCATGATATGATATTTGGCTCTTCCGGAAATCGAGTGGGTTAGTGTAGGATGACCCTGTCCTTCGCGGGAGGGGGTCATTTGGACGATAAGACGCTGTATCAGACGATCCTGGGCCTGGAGTCCCCTTGGGGGGTGACGTCTGTGGATCTGCAGCTCGCTGAAGAGCAGGTGGTGGTTCACGTGGCGCTTGCTGCGGACGCGACGTTGCGGTGTCCGGAGTGCGACGCGATTTCGCCGGGTTATGACCACGCCGAAGAGCGGCGTTGGCGCTACTTGGATACCTGTCAGTACCGGACCGTGCTGGCGAGCCGGATACCGCGGGTTCGATGTGCCACTCATGGGATCCGACAAGTAACGGTACCGTGGGCCGGAGAGCGCAGCCGGTTTACGGCGATGTTCGAGTCGCTGGCGATTCGGTTTCTACAGGAGTGCAGCGTTGATGCGGCGGCGGGTTTGCTGCACACGAGCTGGGATGAGATGGCAGGGATCCAGCGGCGCGCAGTAGCGCGTGGTCTGGCACGAAGGACGGTCGATCCTGTAGAGGCGATCGGCGTGGATGAAACGAGTTTTCAGAAGCGCCACGAGTATGTCACGGTAATGATCGACATCGAGCGCGACCGCGTGCTCTGGGTCGGAGACGACCGGAAGGAATCGACACTGCGCCGGGGCTGGGAAGCCTTTACGGAGGAGCAGCTCGCCGGTCTGAAGGCGGTCGTCATGGACATGTGGGATCCCTTCATTGCAGCGACGCGGAAGGCGATTCCGGACTGGGCCGACAAGCTGGTGATCGATCGCTACCACGTGATGTGGCATATGTCCAAGGCGGTCGATGATGTGCGGCGGATGGAGCAGCGGGGTGACGCTGAAATCAAAGCGTTGCTTAAGGGGACGCGCTACCTGTGGCTCAGGGGCCGCACCACACGAACGCGCAAACATGCACGTGCATTGGGCGCGCTCCTGCGGGCGGGCCTGAAGGTTGGGCGAGCCTGGTCACTTAAGGAAAGCCTGACGACGCTCTGGGAGTACAAGACGGTCCGCGGCGCACTCCGGTTCTTCAGGAACTGGTACGGCTGGGCCATGCGCAGCCAGCTCGAGCCCGTGAAGCGGGCCGCTCGCACAGTCAAACACTACCTGCAGTCGATCGTCACATTCACACGGCTGCGCTACACCAATGCCCGAACCGAAGCCATGAACGCCAAGATCCAGGAGATCAAGTATCGCGCCCGGGGCTACCGCAATCGCGACAACTTCCGGATGGCGATCATGTTCCACTGCGGGGGGCTACATATGGACCCACGCTAAAGTCCGAAGAGCCTTTTATATTTTTACAACGACGCTGGATCCGTTGAAATATGAAAATTAGTTCTTATCCGTTTGCTCTTAGTGAGCTTCGCGCGAAATAGTTCTTGCTGTCAGCAGGCGATGTCCGGGACCTGGTAGTCGCAGCAGCACTCGCCGGTGCGGCACGTGGAATCGAGGCGGCCGGCGCGGATGCAGCGCCAGCACTGGGTGAGCTCCGACTCGACTTCCCGCAGTCCGAGTACTTCGGCTGCGAGTGTGCCGCCGCCGGGCGTGAGTGCGCGGACGGCGGGGGCGCCGGTCGCATCGAACGACAGCTCGGCGACCGTCTCAAATCCAGCTTTCCGGATGCCGGCCGCGGATGCGTGGTTCTCGGGTGCGTATGCGATCCAGAACCGCTCGACCCAGGATTCCGCTGCGAGAATGTAGGCGAGCAGGCGAGGATAGATTCCCTTGCCGCGGAATGCCGGCAGCGTCACGAAGTTCCAGAGATAGCGCTCGGTCGGTGCAATCGTGAAGCGTGCATCGAGCTCGCCGATGGTTGCGGTGCGCGTCGCCACCCAGCCGAACGCCGCCGGTGTGCCGTTCATGTATGCGACGTAGGCTCTGTGTCCCTCCTGGAAGCGCGCCGCGATCTGCTCGATGGCTCGGTCCTGGAGCCTGGCCATGAAAGCGGGATCGGTCTGCTCGACGATCACCAGGCCGTCGACGTGCGGCAGGTCGAGCGGCGGAGCGTCCGCGTAGCGTACTGCGAGTGCCATCGTATCCTCTATCGGTTGAATGCAGGGGTCGTGTCGGACAGCGTGCGCAGGTATGCGACGAGCTGCCGCTGTTCCTTCGCGTTCAGCCGCAGCGGCACGATCTCGCT
>DASUXU010000066.1:0-3381 GCA_036377735.1 Longimicrobiales bacterium | reverse complement strand
ACTTCGCTATCCGGACCTCGACATCAGGGGACGGACCTATCTGCTGCCCGCGTATCTTGCGCTCCGGCTTCGTGCAGCGGGGATCAGGACAGTCTGGATTTCCGGCTGGACACTCCGCAGCATACCGGAGCTCACGTGGATGGTGAGCATTCTCAAGCGGGCAGGGCTGCGTGTGGTGTTCGATCCTATCGATCCGATCTGTGAATTTCTGGCGGCCATGCGCGAAGGCGAAGAGGGCAATGAAGCCGAGGACCGCGTCTGCATCGATCGGATGCGGGCTGTCTATCAGCAGTGCGATCTCGTGATGTCCGTCACACCCGAGCTGCAGGAGCTCCTGGTGAGCAACGGCGCGCCCTCCGACCGCATGCTCACTGCGCGCTGGACAACGGATGGGGAGCTGTTCCATCCGGCACGGTGCGGCCGCTCACTCAAGCAGAGGCTGGGCCTGTCCGAGGACACCTTCCTCGCCGGCTGGCTCGGTACGATGGAACCCTTCAAGGGGCTGCTCGAGGTCATCCTTCCGATGATCGAGGAGTCGGCGCGGAATTCGGACGGGATCCATTTCGTCATCGCAGGGCGCGGTTCGCTGGAGCCCGAAGTGCGGAAGTGGATCGCCGCGCGCGACGGCCTGCCGGTGACCGTGCTTCCTTCAATTCCGTACGCGGAAGCACCGGACTTCACGGCATCCCTCGATGCCTATCTGGTGCCGACGAACCCGAAGACAATGTACGCTCAGTCCATCTGCCCCATAAAATGTTTTGATGCGCTCGCCATGGGTACGCCGCTCGTTCTGACCCGTACGCGGGCAACCGGGTTTCTAACGCAGTACGGGAAGCTCGTATCCTTTGCCGATTTCACGCCGCATTCCTTTCTCGAGCAGCTGCACCGCGTTCGTGACATGGTGCGGAGCGAAGGTCGGCCGGCACCGTGCGATGGTTATTCGCATCAGCGGGTGTCGGTTGAGATGGCCGACGCGCTCGAGAACCTGTTTGCATCGAAGAAATGAAGAAGCAGGCAACTATCCTGTATGTAGACAACAGCTCCACATTCGGTGGTGCCATCAACGCCCTGTCGGACCTGTTGCGCGGCATCGATCGCAGCCGAGTTTCGCCTGTCGTCCTGAGCGCGCAGTCTGAGGACTTCCTTACGTCAGCGTTTCCTGGTATCCGCTCCATACACTGGCCTGTGCGCCTGATGTGGGTGCACGATCCCATCAATCGCGTGGTGGAGCGGCTTCCCGGCATGGGCAGCGGCCCGCTCCGGGCGATATGGGGCAAGCTGCGCGCGCTGTGGTGGCTGACATTCCAGGATGGAGTTCAGGCATTGCGGATCATGCGGCTCATTCAGAGGGAACACGTCGATGCCGTGCACCTGAACAACGGCGTCGAGGGCATGATCGGACCACTCGCCGCCGCGCGCCTGCGGCGCCTTCCCGTGATCGCCCATGCACGCGGACCACAATCCGTCACAGGCATGGCACGAACGTACGCGAGTCTTCCAGATCACTGGATTGCCGTCTCCCGTTCCATTGCTGACAACCTCGAGGAGGCGGGGGTTCCGCCGCGTTGTATCACGGTGGTGCATGACGCGATCGATCTCACGGTGTTCTTCGAGAAGCCGTCCGCTGCAGGAACGCGCACCGCTCTGGGCATACCTGAAAACGCGAAATTGTTCGGCGTCTTTGCCCGCATCATCCCATGGAAGGGAATCCGGGAGTTCGTGCTTGCGGCGCGGCAGGTTCTCGACTCGGTCGAGGACGCATTTGCGCTGGTTGTCGGTGATCCGTCAGACGGGTCCGAGGGGTATTACAGGGAGGTCGTCGAGCTGAGCCGTTCCCTCGGGATCGAGAACCGGATCGTTTTTGCAGGGTTTCGTACGGATGTCGCCGACCTCATGCGCGCGTGTGACGTCGTCGTACATTCATCGATCGAACCGGAGCCGTTCGGCCTGACCGTAATCGAAGGAATGGCTACAGGCAGGCCCGTGGTCGCTGCGAGCTCCGGCGGCCCTGTGGAGATCATCGAGGATGGAGTAACCGGTGTTCTCGTCGACCCGTCCGATGCGACAGCGTTGAGTGCGGCAGTCACGCGTCTCCTCGAGAATCCCGCATATGCCGAAGAGATCGGCTCCCGCGCAGCCCAGCGTGCGCGGGCGTACTACAGCACCGAACGCTACGCGAGCGACGTGATGAAGGTCTACGAGAAAGTATTCTCGGCCGGTGCGCGGACACCGCTGGGCTCGCATGTGCCCGATCCTGTCGCTTCGCGGTAGATCCGCTCATAACCATCCAGCATCGCTGACATCGAAAAACGGTCCGCTGCTGTCCGGCGAGCGGCGGACCCCAGCCTGTCGCGCAACGCGGGATCATCCGCAACCCGACGGATCGCACCTGCGAGCGCGGCGGGATCGGAGACCGGCACCAGGATGCCATCGATCTCACTGGTGATGATTTCCTCAGGTCCGCCTGAGCGTGTTGCCACGACAGCCCGGCCCGCTGCCATCGCCTGCACCGCCGCAAGCGAGAACCCCTCCGATGATGAGCTGATCGCAAGCAGATCGAACGCCGCCATCAGCTCGGGAACATCGGTGCGGAAGCCGTGGAACGTGACGCGGTCACCCAGATTCAGGGCGTTGCGGATGGCGAGCAGCTCGCCATGCAGTGGCTCTGTACGCTCCCCGATGATGGCAAACCGGATGCGCGGATCCGGCGCGAGCAGTGCGGCTGCACGCAGGAGCGTGCCGAAGTCTTTCGCCTCGCGCACGTTCCCGACCGCACCCACCAGCACGTCACTGTCCGCGACGCCAAGAGAGCGGCGGGCAGCCCCCCCGTCCGCACGACCAAACAACACCGTATCGATCCCGTTCGGCACCACGCTCACTGCGGCCTTGCGCAGGCCCGGGAGCTGACGCGCGGCGGTGCGCAGTGACTCGGACACGCAGACTACATGGGCCTGGTGTGAAATCAGGCGGTATCGCAGGTCGCGCATGGCACCGCCACGATCCGTATCCGATGCACCATGGAAAGTTGCCACGACCGGGGTGCCGGTCAGCGCTCCAACGAGACTCGCATATACTGCGGGGCTGAAGAGGTGCGCATGAATCAGGTCCACGTCGTGTTCGAGCGTGAGCTGCCGGATCCGGCGGATGTATCCGACGTCGAAGCGACCTGATGTACTCACCTGGTCCACCGGGAGATTGAGCGCGTTGGCGTTGTCCAGGACCCAGCCCGGCCCCAGCACGATCGTGCGCGGATGCCATCCGCGCTCGCGCATCCCGGCCGCCACCTGCAGAAAGATCGTCTCCCCGCCGCCGGGCCCCGTGGTATCGATGAAATGCAGGACCGTACCCGCGCCATCGCGCGATTGTATGCGTGCCGGCTGG
>DASUXU010000065.1:0-3361 GCA_036377735.1 Longimicrobiales bacterium | reverse complement strand
CCCTACTTCGCCGGCCCGCGCCCGCCGCTCCAGTTGATCGGCGTGGACACGATGGCGGAGGGCGTTGTGCGGCTGCGGTATGCGAGCCCGTCCGGGGGCTACTGACGACTTGACTATCATGGTCAAGTCGTACATCCTTCGTGCATGAAGAGCGCATCGGTTGCCGAGCTGAAGGCCCGGCTGAGCGAATACCTCGCCGCGGCGAAGAGCGGTGAGGAAGTGGTGGTCACGGACCGTGGGCGGCCTGTGGCGCGACTCGTTCCGCTGCACGGCCGGGAAGCGGCAGACGCCCGACTGGACGGTCTTGTGCGCAGCGGACTCGTGCGACCGCCTTCGAAAGAACCTGTCCGGTATGCGCGCGTGTCCGACGCCGCACACGATCCGGAAGGCCTGCTGCTCAGGGCGCTCCTGTCGGACCGCGAAGAGGGACCGTGAAGTTCTGGGACAGCTCGGCGGTCGTGACACTACTGATGGATCAGCCCCTCACACTCCACGCACGCGAGTTGATCGAGCAGGACCCGGAGATCGTCGTGTGGTGGGGTACGGTCATCGAATGCGCGTCGGCGATCGCGCGCGTCGAACGATCAGGCGCGCTTCCAGGCGAGGCGACGGCGTCAGCGCTGGATCGGTTGCGCAATCTGCGACAGAACTGGTACGAGGTGATGCCGTCCGAGGAAGTGCGGATGCAGGCGGCCCGCTTGCTGCGTGTGCATCCGCTGCGCGCCGCCGATGCAACGCAGCTCGCCGCTGCACTCGTGTGGTCCGGTACGTCGGATCAGCACGAGCTCGTCTCCTTCGACGACCGCCTGAACCTCGCCGCCCGCCGCGAGGGATTTCTGGCCTGAGAATCAGTGCGAAACAATGATTGACCCCCTCAATGCTGTTGCCGTCCGCGTGCTGGGATCTCTGATGGAGAAGGAGGTCACGACGCCGGACAACTATCCGCTGACGCTGAACGCGCTGACCGGCGCGTGCAACCAGACATCGAATCGCGACCCCGTCATGTCGCTCGACGAAGTCGACGTACAGCGGTCTCTCGATGGATTGGCTGCGCGCGGTTTTGCGCGGGCGTTGCATCGCAGCGACTCGCGCGTGCTGCGCTACCGTCAGACGCTGAGCGAGGCGCTCCACCTGCACGCGCCCGAGGCCGCCGTGATGTGCGTGCTCATGCTGCGCGGCCCGCAGACCGCCGGCGAGATCCGCACGCGCACCGGCAGGCTCTTCGAGTTCCGCGACGTGCCGCACGTCGAAGTGACACTGCAATCGCTCGCGTCGCTCTCCGACCCGCTCGTGGTGCAGCTGCCACGACAGCCGGGCCAGAAGGAGCAGCGGTATGCGCACCTGCTGTCCGGTGAGCCGGTCTTCGCGGAAGCGGGTCCGACGTCGCATGAAAGTCCGTCCTCCCCCGCACGCGACCGCATCGCCGCACTCGAGGACGCCGTTGCCGAGCTGCGTACCGAGCTGGCGACCGTGCGCGAGGAGCTGGAGGCGTTCAAGCGCCAGTTCTGACGGGCGTTATTGCGGCCTGGTGATATTGTCCCAATCCGCTATGGCCGGGCCCGAAGCCGGCGGCTAAACTGGATCCATGGATCCCGAGACCCGCGGACTGCTCGAGAATCTGACGACCAGGGTCGAAGCCCTGACTCGCAGCGTGGAGATGATCGCTGCGCACGTCGTCCGCATCGATGAGCGCCTCGACAAGATGGATGCGCGGTTCGACGCGATGGACGCGCGGTTCGACGCGTTGGAAGCGCGGTTCGACGCGTTGGAAGCGCGGTTCGAGGCGAGGTTCGATGCGATGGATCGGCGGCAGGACGGTTTGGAAAGCAGAATGGATCGTCTGGAGACAGCCATGCGAGAGGGATTCCTCTCAGTGTCCGACCGATTCACCACGTTCGACATGCGCATGCGCGCGCTGGAGGACCGGATCGACCGGATCAACGGGACTCTCGAGGTTCTCACCGAAGAATCCAGGGCCGTTCGCGCGGACATGGAACAGGTCCGGAAGGACATGGCGAACCTCAACGGTCGCATCGACATACTCTCTGATGACATGCGACAGCGGTTCCGCGGTATTACCGACCGGATGGTCGCGATCGAGCAGCGGCTGGCGGCGTAGTCGTCGAGTCTCGAGGCGCGGGGTCGCGACATGGGCGCGGGGTCGCGACAGGGGCGCGCGGGCGCGACAGGCGACGGCGCAAGGGGCTTTCGGGGGCGACAACTGGCCACGGGGGCAGTTTCCCAAAAGCTGGGGCAATTCTACCGACGCCTATGGTGGCTAAGTGACCCCGGCGGCGCCGAGGGCTGCCTCCCGGGGTCAAATGACCACCGTATGCGACGCTAATCTGGCCCCGGCAAAATCACGTAGGCCTTCGGGGGCAGTTGCCACCCCCGCCGAGGCATCAGCACCGGTCCCGCGACCCTTTCCGCCGTTTCCCCCCCGCGGCTACCCTCACTCAGACAGTCGCCAACCCTGAAAAATATGAGGTAACCATGACGATTCGAATCGCAGTGCTCCTGTCCGTAGCCGGCATCCTGGCGGTCGCGGACACGGCGGCGGCGCAGAACGCGGGGAAGCAGCGCGTGGAAGGTGTCGTCGAATCGATCGGGTACGCGCGCGCGATCCAGGTGGGGAGCACGATCTATGTCAGCGGGCTGGTCGGCGGCGGGGAGACGGTGGAGCAGCAGCAGGACCAGATCTACACGCAGCTCGCGGCGCTGCTCAAGCCGATGGGCGCAACGCTGAACGACATCGTGAAGGAAACCGCGTATACGACGGACATCGAGGCGCTGAAAGCGGCGATCCCGGCGCGCAAGCGAGCACTCGGTGCGCATCGCCCGGCTGCGACGTGGGTCCAGATCGACCGACTTTACTCGCCGAGCGCGAAGCTGGAAGTAGACTTCATCGTGGTGGCCGGCTCGGGCAACTGACCCGGCACCGCGCCGTACCCCTGAGCCTGCGACCCGAGGAGAGCGGCCACCCTACATCTTCACCATCGCGGCGCCGGCATTCTGTGCGCGCGCCATGCCGAAGATGCCTGAAGGCACCGCGATCGCGCCGGGGATGAACGACGCGCGCAGCTCGCGATGCACTTCGTCTTCAGCGCTGCCCGCGGCCGTTGCGAGACGACCAGCGAGGTGACCGAGGGCGAAGTCGCATACGAGGAAGATCGCGCCGCGCGCGCGCAGGTCGTCGAGCGCGCCCGTGCCGGGATAGGCGTCCGCGGGCACGGTGCGATAGCGGTTCCGCTCCGCGGGCTGGTCGGTGACGGGATCCTTCACGTTGTACTGCGCACCGAGCGCGTACTTCCGCCACATGCTGTCCTCGAGTGCGAGCCCCACCGCCTGCGTGCGGATGTTC
>DASUXU010000064.1:0-3481 GCA_036377735.1 Longimicrobiales bacterium | reverse complement strand
GCCGCGTTCCGTCGTCCAGTCCAGGAAATCGTGCGCGGACCAGCGCTTGACGAGCGCGCCGGTCTCGGGCGTCCATTCCCAGATCGCGTCGGCTACGACGGTCGTGTCATTGACGACGCGCGGATCGGTAGCGACGAACAGCAGCCCTCCACCGGGCGAGTTGGTCACACCGTGATGGATGTTGCCGTACGGTGCGCCCGCCGACTGCGGTAGGGAATACACGGTGTCACCGAGCGCATCGATGACCTGGACGCCCTGGTCGATGACGACGGCATCGCCATTCGCGCGGAACCAGCCGCCCATGGCGCCGGTGGTTGCTTCATGAAACCATACGGGCCTGCCCTGCCGGTCGACCGCGACGATTCCCTGCCAGCCGTTTGTCGACGTCGAGATCTGGACGACTGTAATCGGACTCGTCGGCGACCCGGTGGTCTCGAACTCGAAGTCGGCGAACTCCGCAGGCAGCTCTCCCGTCGTGAACGTCCCGGTCACCGGCGTGCCGAGCTGCCCGGACGAGCTGCGTGACCGCACCTCGTACGTGTAGGTGGTAGCGGCGCGCAGGCGTGTCAGCAGCAGGTTATGGGAAGGAGACGCGGAGTCGGCTGTGACGCGGAGCGCCGTCTCCGCACCGGTCCGGTAGGTAACCTCCACCCTGCCCGCTGAGGCCAGCGAGACGGTCACGGCCTCCACCAGCGGGTGGCGCGTCGGCGCTGCCTGTGCCGACACGATTGCAGGTGGCTTCGCAGGCGCAGTCGGCTCATTGTCGCATGCTGATACGACGACGAGCGTCAGCAGCGCAGCCAACGCGGTCGAAACGGACTTCATCAGGGCAGCTCCTTTGAATTGGCCAGCATCTCCACCAGCTCCGCGTCCGTCGCATTGATCACGCGCGCCTGCGCCTCGGCCTCGATGCCGTCGAGCGCGATGATGCGCGGTCGCATGTCCGGCAGGGTGAGGCACTGGAATACGATGTTGGGGTCCTCGTCGAAGCCGTGCTTACCCGTGGTGGCGAAGGCCTGCCACTCGAGAAAGTTTGCGTCCTGAAATGTGCGGGCCATTCGGGTCCTGCCTCGTTGCCTGTCGTCAGTATTTCAAGTCGGCCGATGAAGCGAACTGCTCCATCAGCGCGCGCTGCTCATCGGTAAGCTCTTCGGGGATCTCGACGCGCACCTGCACGTACTGGTCGCCACGACGCCCGTTCTTTTCCGCGCCCTGCGCGGGGACGCGGAACCTCGTTCCCGCCTGTGTGCCGGGCGGAATGCGGAGCGATACGCGCTTCCCGTCCACGGTGCGGACGCGGATCTTCGAGCCGAGCGTCGCCTGCGCCAGGTTGAGCGGCACAGTGCAGTAGATGTCGAGACCCTCCCGCCGGAAGAAGTGGTCGGGCTGCACGCGGAACGTAACGAGCAGGTCGCCCGACGGCGCGCCCGTCGTGGCCTTCTCGCCCTGCCCCGCGAGCCGCAGTTTCGTTCCGCTGTCCACACCGGACGGCACGGACAGCACGATCTGCCGGTCTTCACGACGCTGGCCGGTGCCGTTGCACGCCGCGCAGCGGACGGTCGGGATCTGGCCGCGACCGAGACATGCGGGGCACGGCCGGCTCACGGCGAAGCCGCCCTGGCCGAACTGCACCGACCCCGACCCTTTGCACTCCGGACACGTCTGCATCTTCGAGCCGGGCGCTGCGCCCGTCGCATTGCAGACGGCGCAGTCATCGGTCATCGGAACGGAGATGCTGATCTTGCCGCCGCGCGCCGCCGTGGCGAACGGGATCTCGACCATGTATTCAACGTCCCGGCCGCGCTGCTGTGACGCGCCCTTCCGCCGCTTGCCGCCGCGGTCGAAGATCGAGCTGAAGATGTCACCGAGGCCACCGATGTCGCCGATGTCCTCGAAGTTGAATCCCTGTCCGCCGGGCGCGGCACCGCCGAACCCGCCCGGTGCGCCGCCGCCACTGCGCTGCGTGCTGAACCCACCCGGGAATCCGGCGAACGGGTTCTTCCGCATCGCGTCGTACTGCTTGCGCTTCGTGTCATCGGCGAGCACGGAATACGCTTCACTGACCTCCTTGAAGCGTTCGCTGGCCGCGTCATCGTTCGGGTTCGCGTCCGGATGGTATTTCTTCGCCAGCTTCCGGTAGGCCTTCTTGATGTCGTCCGCACTCGCGGACTCCGTAACGCCGAGAAGCTGGTAATAGTCCTTGGTCGGTCCGGCCATCGGCGATCAGCCCTGGTACTTCTTGACGCGAACGCGCGCGGGGCGCAGGAGCGTCCCCTTGAAGCGGTAGCCGCGCTGGAAGACGTCGCTCACGACGTCATCCTCGTCGGGGCCCTCCGCCTCGACCATCGCCACCGCCTCCATCGAGTTCGGATCGAACGGCGCGCCCTCCGCGTCGATGATCTCGAGGCCGGCGACGCCCAGCGTCTGACGCAGCTTCTTCTCGATCAGCTGCACCCCTTCCAGCATCGCCTGCGCATTCATGTCCACATTGACGTCCGCCGGCGCGTGGTGCGCGACGCGCTCGAGGTCGTCGATCGCATCGAGCAGGTGACGGGCGAGGTCGCCCTGGGCACGCCCCCACAGGTCCAGGCGCTCGCGCTCGGAGCGACGGCGGTAGTTGTCGAACTCCGCGGCCAGCCGGAGGTACCGGTCGTTCAGACCGGACAGCTCGCGCTGGAGCGATGCAGCGTCGCCATCGGCCTGGCTCGTCTGCGACGAGGCATCCGCATCGGTAGTAATCGCCGGGGACGGCGGCTCGGTCTGCGTCACGTTGGGGGGTGTGCTCTCGCCGACACCCTCGTCGCCTGCCGCCTGGTCGGCAGCGTCATCGCGACGGAAGGGCTCCTGATCTACGGGTATGCGTCCCTGATTCATTTTCTTCATTTCGTCACTGTGATTCCGCGGCGAAAACTGGGCGCCGCGCGGCGTGGGTGCAAGGCGGGGACCACGCATCAGTGCCGGAATGGCAGGCGGTGGCTCAGCTGATACGCGCTGCGATCCAGTTGCGGATGTCGCGGTGCACCAGGGTGCGGTCCCGCTCATTCAGGACCTCGTGGTACATCCCCGGATACGTGCGGATCGTGACCTCTCCCGAGGGAATGCCGCGCGCGAGCACGAGCGTGCGGCGGCTGTCGACCAGGCGGTCGTCACCGGGCAGGAGGAACAGGATCGGGTCGTCGAAGCGGTCCGCCCGCTGGAAGACCAGGCCCATGGCGTGTGAGGCCTCGGTGAAGAGCCGGGGCGTAATGCGGTCGTGCACGAGCGGGTCTGCGGCGTATGCGGCGACGATGTCCGGATCGTGGCTGAGGAGCGCGGGGTTGATGCGGTTCGCGAATGGTATGGCGGGCAGCATCCGGCTGAACGTGCGGGCCACGGCGACCTTCCAGCGGGGGACGCTCATGGCCGTTGCGACCCAGGGCGCGATGATGATGGCGCCGCGGAATGCGGTGTTGTACTCCGCCTGATACCGCAGACAGATGAG